>DAOWNO010000193.1 GCA_030642525.1 Candidatus Aegiribacteria sp. | reverse complement strand
CTGATCCGTGTTTATTGATCCGATACTCACAATAGAGCTTGCGTTTGTTGTTTCCTCTGTTGATGATTGTCCGTAAACTTCCTGGAGGTCTGAAGGCCCGTATTCCATTTCTTCAGTTACGTCGGGAATCAAATCAGGATGGGATTCGATTGACGTCGTGTCCAGGAAGGCGACTTCGGTTTCAGAAGAAATCAGGGACATATTGTAGATTATTGTGTGAAGCTGTCCGGGAAGCGTTTCACAGGATAGAACGTCCGAATTGTAGCCTTCCGCAAGAATAGCGAAAGAGTAAGTCTGACCTCCAATAAGGTTGTCCTGGATGTATGGGGCAGTTCCGACATAATTACCATTCATGAACACGAGAGCGCCCTCTGGTTCTCCCTGGATAAGAACTGTAGCCAGGCTTTCCTGTCTGACCAGATCAAGCAATTGTCTGAGGGCTGGATTTTCCCATGGACCAAGATCGTAGTATGGATCAAGAAGGAGAACATTCAGGAACGCTGATTCAGTTTTTTGAGGTTCGCCGATTCCGTAGTATGCAGCGCCAAGCCTGTGATAGGCTCGAATTTCTTCATCAAGTGAGAGATCTTCCTCTCCGAGAAGGATCTCAAGCGCTGTAATGCTTCCGTTCATATCCCCCATCAGGTAAAGTTCAATCGCCTGATCGAGAGGAGTACTGCCTGCAAGGATTATGAACAGTGTCAGTGATAGATAAATCAACGATACCTCCTATCATAAAAATGAAGCCAATTTTCACCATCGTCAACAGACCATGGAATCTGTATATTTCTTCGGGATACTTGTGCCACTTGTTCTGATGATCCTGTAGATATTCAGATTGACGGGTTGACGAA
This sequence comes from Candidatus Aegiribacteria sp., assembly GCA_030642525.1. Taxonomy (GTDB): domain Bacteria; phylum Fermentibacterota; class Fermentibacteria; order Fermentibacterales; family JCC-6; genus Aegiribacteria. The sequence goes on along the minus strand of DAOWNO010000193.1, from coordinate 3,907 downwards.
TAGAGGTTCAGGAACAATTGTTCTGTTCTGGTGTTGGTATAATAAGAACCGGGGGTTTCATAAATGAATCGATATTGCAGAAATATCATAAACAGCAGTATTCCTGTGCTTGTTTCTTCAATTGTTGCAGTCATTATTGTCGCGGGATGCTGGAATCCATTCTCACCTGATACGGACGAGGGAGGACAAATTCAGTACTACAGTCCTGTTGACAGCGCCTGGAAGGTTCTAAAGAATCTTGAATATGCCTACATCAGCAAAGATGTGAATCACTACCTCGCGTGTTTCAGAGACGATTTCGAATTTCACCTTCTCGAAGTAGATTTTTATGATTATGACGGAGACGGACTGCTTGACGAGTACTGGGGTATCGATTCCGAGGAGGAATTCCATATAGCGATGTTCAATTCAGTCTCTTCGATTGAACTGACTCTCTCGGGAAACAATGAATACCCCTGGGGTGATACACTCCATACATCGTACGCTTTGCCGCGAACCTTTGATCTGAAAGTCTATACAGTTGGAGTAGAAGGATTCTGTGCTTCGGGGTCAGCTCTGTTCGTATGCAGACCGGACTCCACCGGGGAATGGTACGTCTGGCAGTGGTGGGATCAATCAGACACCTGATACAGCAAATACCAATTCGGTGAAACTGATTCTCTTAATCCTTATTGTCAGCGGTTACGTTATCGCAGACGGTCAGCCATCTGATAACAATGGAGTATGGTGGGTATATTTTTCGGACAGAGGTCCGAATCTTGAGAATAGACTAGCCCTCAAATCTCAAGAACTTATTGATTCCCCATCCTTTGACAGGCGTGTCTCTGCCGGTATTTTCGAGGCAGACGAACTGGATCTCGATCCCTGGACCGATTATGTGGAGAATGTTGCATTACTCATGCCATCCGGCAGCGTCAGGACAGTTTCAAGATATCTGAATGCTGTGAGTGTATGTACTGCAGCTGATAATATTGATCGAATACAGAATCTGCCCTTTGTTGACCGCGTCAGTCCTGTTTCCATCAGTACATATCAGCCTCCTGTCTATCATTCGATTACGGGGACAGCATCGGGATTAACTTCTTTCCAGCTTTCACAGATTAATCTGGATAATCTTCATGAACGGGGCTGGACAGGGCATGGGGTCGTAATAGGTGTGCTTGATTCCGGATTCAATTTGACACACATTGTGTTCCAGCAGATAAATGTAATTCTGCAATACGACTTCATAAATGATGACAGTGATCCATCACAGCAGTCAGAGGATCCTCCCGGACAATCTGATCATGGGACTGCCGTACTCTCTATTCTGGGAGGATACTGCAAAGATACCTTCAGTGGCGGTGCACCTGATGCTTCGTTCATCCTGGCGAAAACAGAGGATATCAGTGACGAATACCAGGCTGAAGAAGATTACTGGGTTCAGGGGCTTGAATGGGTTGAGGAAAACGGTGCTGACCTGGTTTCAAATTCCCTTGGATACATCGACTGGTATACGTATGCTGATATGGACGGAAATACTGCCGTTACTACAATTGCAGCAGATGCTGCCGCATCAAGAGGAATGCCGGTTTTCAGCGCTGTAGGAAATCGCGGACCCGATTCAGGATCTCTGATCGCGCCGGCTGACGGTGATTCCGTGTTTGCTGTGGGAGCTGTTGATGTCATGGGAGATGTTGCTCAATTCTCTTCAAGAGGACCCACTTATGATGGAAGAATAAAACCTTCTGCATGTGCTCTTGGTGAGAACGTAGTGCTGGCTTATCAGGGAGAAACCCAATACTCATTCAGCAACGGGACTTCTTTCGCTACACCTCTGGCCGCTTCGGTTGCCGGCGCAATCCATCAGGCTCATCCTGAATGGTCAATGATGGAAATCATTGATATTCTCGAAATCACTGCCTTGAATGCGGATTCTCCCGACAATGATACAGGTTTCGGAATTCTGAACGCGTTTTCCGCCTTGAAATACCGCTCACTGACAGGATCGGTAAGACAGAGTTACTCAGGTGCATATATGCCTTATTATCCACTTGCCGTAATCATGGGTGATTCCATCTATACGATCGAAACGAATCAATCGGGCTGGTTTGCATTCTGTCCGGGAGAACTGGGTCCATTTTCCATAAATGACTGCGGTGGAAATGGCAGTGTTATTCCGGTTTCCGGCACACTTGAGGAAGCAGGACTGGAGATTCAGGTATTCGTTAATCAGACTTCCGGGACTGAAAGCCCATCAGTATATCCAAACCCCTCGACCGGAGACATCTATATAGGGTTTGATATGATGAATGGACCGAACGATGTGTCCATGACGGTGTATGACCTGCTTGGACAGACTATCCACTCCTCGGTAAGAACTGCTGTCGGTCCTGGTTCCTTCAGGGCACCGCTTCCGGGAGAAGCATTTTTCTGGGACGGGCTTGATGATAAAGGGGAACCCGCTGCATCCGGGATATATATTATCCTGCTTGATGTCGGAGAAACCACTCATTTGATCAAGTTTGCCATTGCAAGGTAAAATTGCGGAAAGTATTTCCGCGTAATCTATTTAACGTTTATATTACCACTGTTTAACACTTGCTACAAGCGCTTATATTGGAAATGCAGGCAGGAACTGGTGAACAACTTGAAAAGGAGAAGCAATCGATGAAAATACTTGCGATGCTGGCTATAGTGGTTACAGGGATTACGTTTGCACAGCCGCAATCTTTCCGATCCATGTCTACCGGAGGAATGATTCTGGATGATCTTGACCTGTGGTTTTCAGGTATGCTCTTTACCCAGCCGGTACCCGACAGGCTGCTTGATCTGGATGGAATAAGAGTTTATACAGGGCTTTCGAATCTATCTACGGGTACCGATATGATATTCGAAGAAACTGACAGCACCAGAGGCGGGTTCCTTCTTGGCTGCAGCTGGTCTCCCACAGGAAAGCCCTACGGACTGGGAATCCTGACTGAATTCATGGATGACAGGATTCTGGAAGATCTTTTTCTTAACGGTCCTGGAGGCTTGGTCTTTGTGTCCGGTCAGGGGGAAGTTGAAGGTACATGGTCGGAGTATACCGATTCCGACGGTGATAATATTCTGGATACCAGACATACAGTCTACCAGAAAGAATCAGGAAGATCAGATTCCACGAGCCTGTCTGCTGGAGTGTATGGTGCGTGGGCTCCAAATGAGTCTCTGAAACTGGGTCTTGGAGTTTCGATGGTTCAGACTGAATCAGAGATAAACAGTGGTGATATGAACTACTCAACAACAGTATCTGACTCGAATATAGTAGACGGAATAGAAACCTATTTCATGGATAACGATGCAAGCGGAACTGAAAAAGATACTATGAATGGTTTGCGGATATCTGTTTCAGGAAGAGGACCCGTGACCGACAAACTGGAAATTGGTGGAATGTTCCAGTTTTCTTCGCTGTCATCCGATATGTCGAGTGAAATTGAAGAAACTGGAATAGAGGACTTCCTTCCGGACGAAAGCGATATTTACGATATTTCCGTCTGGAGCATGTCAGAAGACTATGCAATCTCTACCAGCGGCAACAGATTTGGCGGCGGTATGGATATGGGTTTCCAGATTGATGAACACTGGAAACTGGAGTTTGCCGGGGCATACTATACTATGAGTCTTGACGGCGAATCCGGGGATTTCTCATTTAATTCCGATTCAACATACATGGTTACTATCGGTCCATTTATTGAAACTACAGACGTAAGCATGACAGGTTCCGGAGATGTAAGCAAAGACATCAACGATAATATATTCACGACTGGGCTCAAAATCTCGGCAATCCCTGCCAAGGCTCTTATTATAAGTATTGGAACACTGTTTTCGATTCAAGATAACGAAAACACCATGCAGTATGCTTCGTCAAATACGGAAATAGAGACTT
>DAOWNO010000281.1 GCA_030642525.1 Candidatus Aegiribacteria sp. | reverse complement strand
GAAACGCATTTCTCTCCTTGAAGCACCACCAGGTAAGCCTCAACTTGCTAAACCAGACTATTCAGCTGAGATCCTCAAGCTTCTCATCTACCACTGGATTCTGAATTCAGATAATAGCTCAAAGTGGCTTGATCAATATTCACAATCGATCAAGTTTCCCGAAGAAATGGAAAGCAAAACACTGACATCCGTCTGGCTGGCCAAAGCGGTTGGATGCACCTTCCGTCCTGTTGCAAAAACACTGGGTAAAATTGGAACAGCTGTTATCAGACACTCCGATCATAGTGTAAGGCTCAAGTACTTTCCCAGATACGCCTGGGAAAAGATGCTGGTTATGTCTGAGAACTCCAGAATGACAATGAATTTCGTATACGAAGATTCAGCAAACCTCAGTAGAACCATAGAGTCATTATTTAAGCGTTTAATTTCATTGAAAAGGAAGGATGTAGGTATAGGGGGCGTCTTGGGTGCACGACACATTTGTCCTGATCTGAATCTTGTAGGTGCTCCTCGGTTGGATCTGACGGTTCATTGCCCAGGAGAATCGGCAGATATCAATTTCGTCCGCAAATTAGATCCCGCCTTAACTAAGCAAGTGAATAGTGATATCAAACCTTCGCTGGCCATTCATTTCCTTCGCCGAAAAGAATCATTCTTCCAGACCGGGAAGGATGGAGCAGTATGGGCTGATCCGGTGGAATGTCTTCTCGACCTACAGGAAGCGCGTTTTGAGATGCAAGCACTGGATTTCAGAAACGCTATCACTCCACATAAAAACATATGATGGCTGAAGTTGACAATGTCATGGTCTATGTAATCCCAAGAGAAGTATTAAGCAAAGTTTCCGATGCAATTCCTCCTGAATGCAAGAAGAACATGATAATAATAGGAAGTCTCGCGGCCGGATTTCAGTATGAGAAGCTTATTACAGGCATGTGTATATGGCTTCTTAGCTTCGATACCTATTTCCATCAGTCAATTGAGGACCATCGGAGAACGTCTGCTTGTTGATGCAATAGAACCTTTGGAGCAGTAATCAGAATAAAAGCTAAATCAGACTATAGCCCTGAAAATCATTCCGAATCTTCTGTCAATGATCAGATCAACATTGAGAAAAGAAGAATCAAATCCCTGGAAAAAGAACTGAAGAGAAGCAGGGACAGATTGGATTCCTTAAGCAGGAGTCTTACTTCTTCAATGTATTCTGATAAGGCTCTAAACGAATTACCACACTCTGACACGGTTCTACCTGTTGCTGAAAAGATATCACTGTTCAGGAGCCTTTTTCGAGGTAGGAAAGATGTCTATCCCAAACGCTGGGTTAGTTCACGAACAGGTCGCTCAGGATATTCACCGGTCTGCGGGAACGAGTGGAATCCCGCTGTATGCGGAAAAACTCTCCACAGATCACAGGGAAGTACCGTTTCCCCCTGCAGAACATGTTCTCATCGTGAACTGCTTCCAGTTACCGATCAGGTCGTCCATGATCATCTTTCAGGAAAAATTACAATTGGTGTCTATTCCCTCCTGTCAGATGAAACCTGCTGTTTCCTCGCCGCCGACTTTGATAAAAAAGGCTGGAGAGCTGACACTTCCGCATTCAGAGAAACGTGCCGCTCATTTGATGTTCCGGTAAATATCGAAATATCCCGTTCCGGTAACGGTGCCCATGCATGGATTTTCTTCACTGAGCCTGTGCCTGCGGCAAGTGCCAGACGGATGGGCTGTTTTCTTCTGACAGAGACCATGAACAGCAGACCTGAACTCGGCTTCGATTCATATGACAGGTTCTTCCCGAACCAGAATACAATCCCGAAAGGCGGTTTCGGCAATCTGATAGCATTACCGCTGCAGCATGAGCCAAGAAAGTCCGGTAATTCCGTATTCGTTGATGAACAGCTCGAACCATACAAGGATCAATGGACTGTCCTGATGAATATTAAGCGAATGACTCCAGCCATGATGGAAACCATCATTGAAAGCGCAAATCAAAGAGACAGAGTTCTCGCGGTTGGAACATTCGGAACCGAAGAAGATGCTCCGGTTCCCTGGCTCAGTCTGCCATCCGGAAACAGGAGAATGCCAAAAATATCAGAACCCCTTCCTGAAAAGGTGATCATTTTCGACGCTCAGATGCTTTTCATCGGCAGAAAAGATCTTCCCCCCTCACTGATAAACAGAATCAAACGCCTTGCGGCGTTTCAGAATCCCGAGTTTTACAGGAAACAGAACCTTCGCCTTTCGACTGCGCTCACTCCACGCATAATCTCATGCGCGAAGGAGTTTCCTGATTACATAGCGATCCCCCGCGGCTGCAGGGATAATCTTACATCTTTGCTTGAAGACACAGGTGTCATTCTGGAAGTTGATGATCATCGACAGGCAGGCACTGAAATCGATGTCACATTTCTGGGAGAGCTTGATCCCGGGCAAAAAGAAGCCGCTGCAGAGCTTCTGAACCATGACACCGGAATCTTCATCGCACCTCCCGGCAGCGGCAAGACAGTAATTGCCATCTATATGACAGCAATTCGACGACGTAATACTCTTGTCATCGTTCATAGAAAGCCCCTACTCGATCAATGGCGGGCACAGCTTGCAATGTTCCTGGGTATTCCCCTTAAAGAGATAGGCACGGTAGGCGCAGGCAGGAAGAAACCAAATGGTAAAATAGATATAGCCATGATACAGAGCCTGACCGCCGGGGGATCTGTAGAAGACATGGTTGCAGGATACGGCAATGTTATCGTAGATGAATGTCACCACCTGCCAGCAGTTTCATTTGAGCGGGTGCTCTCAGCAGTCAAAGCGCGATACATCACAGGACTGACGGCAACACCTCAGAGGCGGGACGGACACCAGCCCATTACAGTCATGCAGCTTGGTCCGGTGCGATTCAGAATGAAACCGGCCGGAAACACTTCAAGCATTAACTGCGGACACAAACTGATCGTAAGAGAAACCAATTTCCATATCTCAAATACCGGCACAGACCAGCCCGGCATACAGGAGATCTACGCACAGATGATAGATGACGATTCCAGAAACAGAATGATCTGTGATGATGTCAGAGAAGAAATTTCTCAGGGGCGCTTCCCTCTCCTTCTCACTGAGCGCAAGGCACATCTTGATGTCCTCAGCAAAATGCTGGCTGAAATCCCGGATCATCTCATAGTACTGAAAGGGGGCATGAATTCAAGCTACTACAGAAATGCTCTGGAACAGCTTGAATCAGTACCTTCAGGAGAAAGCAGGCTTATCATCGCCACGGGCAGATATATCGGCGAAGGATTTGACGACACGCGTCTGGATACTCTTTTCCTGACAATGCCGATCTCCTGGAAGGGAACTCTCATTCAGTACACCGGCAGACTGCATAGAGCGCATCCTGATAAATCAGAGCTTCGTATTTACGATTACCTTGACGGAAGCAGCCCTGTTCTTGTGCGCATGTTCAAAAAGCG
>DAOWNO010000231.1 GCA_030642525.1 Candidatus Aegiribacteria sp. | reverse complement strand
GATTCAAACGGATCACCCGTTCCGGGCGGGATCTACCTTCTGAGGCTTACTTCAGGAGGAGAGACCGCAGTTCGATCCTGCGTGGTCATCAGGTAGCAGCGGGGATACCCAACTATATGGGTGTCCCCCATAAACATGTCCTCTGATGCGTGTCCCCAGCATTGCCACAACTCCTTGACGCACCATAGCCTGCAGCACTAGATTTCATCGTTATTATAAATTGCGCCGTAGTACTGATAATGGCTGTCCGAGTACAGTTCACCGGTGAGTGCCGGTGAGATTATCATGCCGCGATAATTATCGCTAGGTGCAGAGACACGGAGGTTGCTCGATGTCAAGATACCGCGGTCCGAAACTCCGCAAAATCAGATCCCTGGGGCCACTGCCAGGGCTTACGCGTAAGGAACCCGTAAACCAGAATCCTCCTGGAGAGCATGGCGGAAGATGGCACAGGAGACGTGAATCCACTTACAGGCTGCAGCTGATACAGAAACAGAAGATTCGATTCAACTACGGTCTTTCTGAGAAGCAGCTGCGGAAGTATTTCGCAAAAGCCGCAACCATGAAGGGTGAGACAGGTCATAATCTGCTTCAGCTCATAGAGCGAAGGCTGGACAATGTTGTAGCCAGATCCGGTTTTGTGAGATCAATACCCGCCGCCCGCCAGCTTGTTGCCCACGGTCATGTTACTGTAAACGGTAGAAAAGTTGATATCCCTTCATTCTCAGTGAAGGTTGGAGATGTCGTTTCTCTCAAGGAGAAAAGCAAGAAACTCAAGGTGGTTGAAGAAAACATAACCGAAGGAGCTGGAATCGGTATTCCGGCATTCATGGATGTTGATCCTGCCGCCAGAAAAATCATCATGAAGATGCTTCCTTCAAGAGAAGATGTGCCGCTGGAAGTTGATGAAAGAATGGTTGTGGAGTTCTACTCCAAGTAGAAAATGTAATCAGAAAACCCGTGGAGTGCTTTCGCATTCCACGGGTTTCTTCTATTGATGATTAATCAATATCCTCAAGTGTGACAGACCAGTAATATCCGTCGGTATCGACCTCAACACCCCAGAGAGTGTATGAGTCGCTGTCTTCATCCTCGGCGCGGAGGTCGTAGATTCCGGGGTCAACCCATACCGTGATTTCATCATCCTGTCCAAGTATCTCGATACCGAGACAGTCTTCACCCCGTTGGCTGTCCGATGGGTCAACGTAGATGAAATAGATGTCCCAGTCGCCGAGATTATTGGTTATCACAACAGGTGCAGTTCCGTCACCTGTCTCAAGGATGAGCTGCTCGCCGAATTCCTCTTCTTCCCATCCGGTATCAATATCTTCAAGGGTTACATTCCAGACGTAACCTTCAGGTCCTATCTCAACCTGCAAGAGAGTGTAGGTATCGAGGTCTTCATCGGTAACCATTATGTCCCATGAGCCCTCGGTAACCTCAAGTGTAAATGATTCACCCGGAGAGAGTATTTCGTCCTCACCAAGTTTATCTTCACCCCATGGGGAATCTGAAGGGTCAATCAGTATGGCATAGATATTCCATGCTTCAAGTCCATTGATAATTGTTATTTCCGGTGCTGTTTCCTGCTCCGGAGCCTGAACTTCCGTTTCCTGTTCCTGCTGACCGCAACCCGCAATCATTACGAGTGCGAATATTCCCAGCAGAACTGCTGCTTTCCTCATCCGGTATTTCCTCCTGTCACATTTTCCGGTTTTCCGAACCGGTACGGTATTCAACTATAATGATTCTTTCGAAGACTTCCATGCAATTACTGAATATGTCCAAGGGTCGCAAACTGGAGGTAAGACCCCTTAAAGGCCTTATCCAGAGCATTTCTACACAGCTGTTCAAGTTCCAGTTTCCAGATTCCATCCTCCATAAGCATGGAATAATCAATTGATGAAACTGTGACAGTTGCTTTACTTCCCTGTACGAAAACATTAGTTATATTTCCATTGAAGTCAATATATTCATTATACATCACTGAAAGGAGGTCAGATCCGGAAACGTATTCAGTTAATCCCTGCTGCGCCAGATTCAAAGCAATCGTGTCAAGGAAATCCATTGTAGAGCAGCTCACCATATTGACTGCGTTATCCCAGTCTTCATCCTCGAAGCACTGAGTTGCCGAATTGAAGGCAGAAAGAACCTCTTTTTGTTTTGATGACCATCCGCAGGCAGCAGCGGTACATAACATTGAAATTAGTATCAGCCGGAGAAAGAATGTTTTTCTCACGTTATCCTTCCGATAAGTGAACACATACATTATAGTCTGTCGGGTGAAGCTGGTCACGTCAATTGTCTCTGCTGTTTCTCATGTGATATCGTATTATTATTCATGAAAACCTTCAGGGAGGTTTACTCGATGGCGGAAATTGCCGAAAAGGAATCTCAGTTGAAATTTCCATGGACTGGAGAACTTGACTCAGTTACGGGAATTCCACCAAGAAAGGCACTGGATCACAATCTTCCTATGCTGCTTCGGCTAATGGGAAAAGAGGCCATGCCGCTGTCGGTAATTATGATTGATATTGATCATTTCAAGAATTTCAATGATCGATGGGGGCATGATACCGGAGATCGAGTTCTAAGACATGTATGCGGAATTATCAGAAAAACCGTCAAGTACCGTGGAGAAGCTTACAGGTACGGTGGCGAAGAGATAACAATTCTACTTCCGAATACATCTAATGATGAAGCTATGACAACCGCGGAACACATTCGCGAACTTATTTACAGGAATCCGCTGGAATCAGCAGAAGGAACTTCCACGGAATCCTTGGAGGTGCCACTTGCTGTGACAGTCTCTCTTGGAGTCAGCAATTTTCCGGATGTTGCCGGCAGCGAACTTCTTGTCGCTGCTGATCAGGCTTTATATGTCGCGAAAAGGGAGGGGAGGAACAGGGCGGTATTCTTTGACAGCGCTGACAGGGACGACAGCCCGCCGGTTACTCTGAATGTAAGATTTCCTGCACCTTCATCCATCAGCGAGGGAAGTTACATAATCCTGACCAGATGGTTCAGGCATAGAGGGGAACTAACTGAGATTGAAGCCAGAGAGATATCTGACCCCGGCAGAGTACAAAGGGAATTCGCTGAAGGTCCGGTTCCACCCGGCGGTCCTGTAACTGCGGAAATCAGGGGCAGAGTAACTGCCGTGGAGCGGCGCGGAAACTGTACATTCTTTAGTTTCGAAGTAGAGGCAGAAGTTCTCAATCTGATGTTTCATCACCTGAGAGACAGAGAGTAATGAGTTCCATTGTCTGTGGTGCGGTATGGACAGGGCCGGATGAACGACTTCTTCCGGCATCCCTGATCGAGTTTTCCGAAGGAAAGATCACCCGCATTTCTCCTGTTCCCGATTCAGAATCGAACCTTTTCATCATCCCCTCATTTATTGACGCTCACTGCCACTTCACATGGTCAGGACTCCAGGGTCTTTACCTTGATCTGGAATCTGCCGGATCTTCCGGTGATTTTCTGGAGATGCTTGCTTCCGAAGTTAAGGATGAAAAGACCGGAGGCATTCTAAGAGGATGTAACTTTGATGAAAGCCTGTGGTCAGATCCCAAACTTCCTTCACTTGCGGAGCTCGACGCTGTAACGGGAGAAAGGCCGGTTTTCATCAGACGGGTCTGCTGCCACAAGGCTCTTGTAAATACGGCAATGCTTAAGATGCTGCCGCCCGACTGCGAGGGTGTTGAATGGAGCTCAGGTATTATCCGTGAAGGAATTATTGTTGGATTTGAGAATTTGTACCGGCCTGAACCACACATTCTCAGAGATGCAGCCCTCCTTGCTGCTGAGCTCTGCTATTCATCCGGTGTTACCGCTGTTTATAGTTTTGAGCATTTATTCTCAATAGAAGCTCTTGCCGGGAACAATCCCTCTGTGAAGATGTCAGTTTCTGTATTCGGAGAGGACGCTGCGCTCCTTGAGAAAGCCATGAAGGACGATACAATTGATCTTACCCATTTACGCGGGCTGAAGTTCTTTCTTGATGGATCACTGGGAGCAGAAACAGCTGCCGTGAGCGGTGCATATCTTGATGGGACGGTCATGAATCCGCTTATGAACGACGACCAGGTACTTGACTGTCTTCTGCTTTCAGACAGGCTCGGGCTTACGCCTTCCTTTC
>DAOWNO010000044.1 GCA_030642525.1 Candidatus Aegiribacteria sp. | reverse complement strand
GGCGGAAATGGAAGATCATATGCTGAAGGAAAAGAAGCTGGCCATCACTGATCCTGGGGTGTCCCGCCTCGAATCGACCTGCCGTTCCCCTCTCATATTCGTTTTTCACCGCCTTTTCGTCCCGCTTCCAGTCCTTGCCGTATGGAGGATTGGCGATGAGGTATTCGAAGCTCCTGCCTGAATGTCTGTCATTTGAAAGTGTACTGCCGTAGAGGATGTTCTCTGCATCCCGCCCGGATTCGGACTTCATGAACAGGTCGGATTTGCATACGGCGAAGGTCTCCGGGTTCACTTCCTGCCCGAATAGATGAACATCAGCTTGAGGATTAACGCCCTGACGATCATCGGTTCCGAGTATTCGGTTTTTAGCAATTGTCAGCATGCCGCCCGTTCCGCAGCATGGGTCGCAGATTGTGATGATCGTACCGGCCTTTGTAAGCCTGTCCTCGTCTCCGGCAATGAGCAGATCAGCCATCAGGTGGATAACATCTCTGGGTGTAAAGTGCTCTCCGGGATTTTCATTGAGGGCTTCGTTGAATTTTCGGATAAGGGTTTCAAAGATATCGCCCATCCTGTAGTTGGGTATTCCATCAGGATGGAGATCTATGTTCTTGAAACGCTCAAGAACCATAAAGAGCAATCCTGCTTCATCCAGTTTCGAGATGGTGTTGTCGAAATCGAACTTGGAAAGGACCTCACGCATGTTGTTACTGAAGCCGGCGATATAGTTGCGGAGATTCTGAGCGATGTTGGGAGCATCGGCAAGCAACTTGTCGAAATCGTATCGGGAAGTGTTGTAGAAGGCGAAGCCTGAAGCCTTGCGGAGTTGCGGGTCCAGGTTATCGAGTCTGTCCCGGTATTTCGCGTTGACCTCAAGCACCAGCTCCTTGGTGGGAGCAAGGACACAATCCAGTCTGCGGAGTACAGTCAGCGGGAGTATTACGTCCTGGTATTTACCTCTTTTGAAAGTATCCCGTAGCAGATCCGCGGTAGCCCATATGAAGCTGACCATCTGTTCGTGGTTCATTGGTGCTCCGTTTCGCGTATCGGATAAAATTTCAGTGGAATTTGCGGATAAACTCTTCGTATACGGAAGGATGCAAATATTGGAATTAATAGCGGAGAAAACACTATTTCATCTCCGCTGGTTCTTTATCGGCAAGCTCGCTGACCTGAGATGTTGTTACACCCTCGCGAACGGCTGCTATCAGTCCGACCAGGATTATCGGCACGAACTGTGTAGTATGAAAGAGCAATGCGAATATTCTGGTGTCTTCAACCGATATCCCTACCAGACCCGGCAGTACGAGCACAAGGGCTCCGTGTACCGTTCCTGTTCCGGCAGGGGTAGGAATAAGCATTCCAAGACCGGCCAGAATCAGTACGAGCAGAGGATAATACCAGAGTACTTCGAGATGCATTGCCATGAATACCGGCAAAACTGAAAGAGCAAGCATTCCCCAGACACAGATTGAGTAGAATACAACCTGAATGATCTCTCTCCAGTTCTTCAATGCTTCAAGACCGTGAGAGAAGGAAATGAGCAGACGCTTGATTTTTTCTGATAAAGAATTGAGTCCGACCCATCTGAAAGGAGCGGAGATCGCTCCTGCTGCCTGCTCCTTCCACTTCCGGAGAGAAATAAGCATCAGAAGAACGACGAAATAGAGCAACGCGGCGCCAATCAGTCCAAACCTGATAGCAGTATCAAGTTCCGTCCACAACACAGCCAGAACAATAAGTGTCATGGTGGCCAGAGTAAGCCCGTCGAATATCCGTGCGAGTACCACCGTGGCAAATGAGGATGCTCTTGGCACTGAAGTTCGCCTGGAAAGGAGAAATGCTCTGAGGATTTCGCCAACTCTTCCGGGAAGGAGGGCATTAACCATAAAACCTGTAAGAAGAGGACCTGACGCGTCTTTCATTGAGACCTCTGCCAGCGGAGACAGAAGAAGACGCCATCTTAAGATTCTGAAGATAAAACTCATTGAAAGCGGAGGAAGAACAAGAAGGAGTACCGGCCAGGACATCTCACCGAGAGCAGACATAAGCTGAACCATGTCCATTTTTCGGTAGGTGAGAAACAGAGCTATTCCAGCGATTATTATTCCTGGAATCAGGTGTTTCCAGACAGCATGTTTCTTCAAATCAGCTACCTGCCCCGGAACCTGTATATGCTTTTTCAACTGCTGAGCATATGGCATGTCCTGCTATCAGAAGCTCTTCCTGTATGTGGCTTGTCTCGGTAGAAGTTGCTTTCACCGCAATATCGGCTTTTTCAGCAATTTCTCCTCCGTCATTACCCGTAAACCCTATGATCTTCATTGACTTTCTTCTAGCTTCCTCAACAGCTTTTATCACGTTTCGCGAATGTCCGCTCGTCGATATTGCAATCAGAACATCTCGAGGTTTTCCCAATGCTTCCAGCTGCCTGGCAAATATCTCTGAAAAATCGTAATCATTAGCTATCGCTGTAACAACAGCTGCATTCGCTGTAATCGCAATAGCCGGAATAGCATCCCGATCAAGACGGAAACGGCCGATCAGTTCACCTGCCAGATGCTGGGCATCAGCAGCACTCCCGCCGTTTCCACAGAAGAAAATCGTTCCGCCGGAAAGAACCGATTCCACACATAAAGCAGACGCTCTTTCTATCATTTCACTGTCAAGCAAGGCAATCGAAGCTTTCGCGGCTTCGATGTATTTCTCTATTTCAGTCATTTCCTCATCCTCCATCTTTCAATCGCGTCCCACACTGTCGGAAGCTCCACACCTCTGGATGTGGCCAGTACTGAATAGGCAGGTCTTGGGGCGTCAAGATCAAGCTGTGCCCAGGTTATTTCCTGAATTTTACCGCCTACATATTCCGCAATCCCGGTGGCGAGTTCCGCAGGAGTCACTCCGGGATTGCCGGCGAGATGAAAAAGACCGGACCTGCCGTCAATGATAATCTTCTGAACCGCGCCTGCAAGATCAGGAGCGAAGGTCAGGCAGGCAACCTGATCGGTTACAGCTGTAATCAGCCCCTTCTCCGACAGCATTCTCCAGAAGTGCGGAACCATTCCCTTCGATCCTGAAAACAGCCAGGAAGTTCTTATGACGATGTTATCGGCAGATCCGCTCAAAGCTTCGGATTCTCCCTGAAGTTTACTATCTCCGTAGACGTTAGCGGGTGAAGGAGTATCATCCTCAAGAAATGGTTGAGCACGGTCTGATCTGCCATTGAAGACATGATCGGTTGAGAAGGTCACAAGTTTCCTGCCGGTTCGAGCAAGATTGCTGACACCATTTCTGTGTACCCTGTATGCCAGTTCGGGTCTCCTCTGGCAAAGATCAACATCCGTAACAGCAGAACAGTTGATGATCCACTCCGGATCTGTTCTGTCAATTGCTCTCTGAATCGATTCCGGTTCAGTAATATCCACATCAGGAAGATCAATTCCTTCCGCTTCATTTCCCAGCAGATTCAGAAATACGGAGCCCAGCTGCCCTTTTACACCGGTTATCAGAAATTTCTTTTTCACTTTACCTCTTGATTCCAGATCAGGTAGTCAACGGAAGTTCAGGCAATTCACAGTTGTTAAGAACCATCTCAGGTATTTTTCCCGTAAGCAGATTGTAAGCACCCGGAGCCACTCTGTCTACCTCATGCTTTAATTCTTCTGAAAGCAGATAATCACCGGGGTGATGGGCATCCGAAGAAAGGACGTGAACCATCCCGGTTTCAATAAGTCTCCAGGCTGTTTCAGCTGTCACCCCTGTTCCGCCAAGACTTTTGGCGCAGACCTGAATACCTACTCCCAGTTCTGAAAGCCTTCTTATCCTTTCCGGACGAGTCCGGCACCATGAGTATCTCTCAGGATGGGCAAGCAGCGGCTTGAACCCCTGTTTCAAAACAGCTCTGATTCTCAATAGAGCGAATATCCATGGCATATTGAATGAATGTTCGATCAGAACCCAGGATGTTCCCGGAAGGCTCAGAATATCAAGAGCGTTCGCGGACGGTTTCCACCTGTCAAGCATGACTTCTCTTGCGGCAAGAACAGAGAATTCATCCTCTACTCTCGATCTGTTGGCAAAGGAAAGAAATTCAAGTATTCTTTTTGACTGAGAGCTGAATACTCTTCCGCTGGTCGAAAGACGAAAATGAGGGGTTGCTACTAAAACAGCGGGACGGGTCATCTGTTCTTTCATCTGACGGAGAAGCTGAGTGGCTTCTTCCCAGATTGCAGGACCATCATCAACACCAGGAACAATATGACAGTGAAGGTCTATTAACTGTTGAATGGATGCCTCCTGACCGGATAGATGACTGAATACTGTTGGAGGGGAATATAGCACGGTGAAGAGTATTGTAATATCCGTCATTATTTCTTTATCGGTTCTTGTTCCAGCTGCACAGGCGAATGAGGCCAATGCTCTTGAACGCCTGATGAATGTTGTATCAGGTCTTGAAGAACTGGGAGATGAGATGATCGGTGAACCTGTTACGGGAAGCATGGTCCTCGGAGACACGATCTCTCGCGAACTGATATTCACCAGGGAGTATATGTACTTCCTCTACATCTGGTCAGATTCATATTTCAACATCATGGAATTCTGGTTAGAAAACCCCTCGGGTGATATTCACAGCATAGCTGACGGAGGAAACGCAACTCTGGCTGTTTTCCCGGACACAACGGGAAGATGGATACTCAACATACTTCTCCATGAAGGAGCGTTTTCAGATACGGCATCATATGCAGCTGCCGTCTTCAGAGCGCCGCGATATATCAAATACTTTGACTCTGAGTGAATTTCTCTATCAATTGCTCCGATTCCATCTGAGGTAGAATCTTAAGAGCAGCGGATGAATCCTTCCGCCCGTGCAGAATAATGTGACCTGCCGGCTTTCCTGCGGGACCCACCGGTTGAAGCAACTCAGGAGCAATTCCTGATGACTGACATCCAAGGATCATTTTCGGCAGAAGAGCGGGTCTGTTGATCATTATGAACACTCCTCCGGAAATCAGCAGATGCGCGGAAGCTCTGATAAAATAGTAGAGGAGCAGATCGGAACCTGACCTGGAGATACGTCGCGATTTTTCAGGACTGCTCCTGCCGGATGTGTTCCGTCCGAATGGAGGATTCATAATCACCGCATCTGATATCGCTCCGTTAAGGGCGCGTGGAACTGCTTCAACATCGCAGCATATACCTGTCAGATCAAGCTGTTTTCTCCGGAGCTCGATAGAACCGGTCATCATTCGAAGCAATTCTATCTGAACATCAATTCCAATCCATCTGCAATCCGCATTCAGTGTGGAGGAGGCCAGAATTGCGCCACCGCTTCCACAGCCGAGTTCGATCACGACTGAACCGGGAGGAATATCAAGAGAACTTGCGAGAAGCAGAGTATCCGTTGTCACAGATGTCATCTGGTCCAAAAACAAAATTCCGCTACCTGTAAGTAGCCTTGGCTACACCCCATGTGTAATGTTCTCCGGCGTAATCCTCCGGCCTGTAATCGAACCATCTTTTAATCGACCATAGTCCATAATTGTTCTCAACCATGAGAAACATCACCCTTCCTCTGGCCGGGTTGTCCCACCCGCAAAAATCACTGCCGGCGGCTACTATTTCATAGTCCCGGAAAATCTCGACCGAATCGGACGGAGCCACCGGATCCGGAAACCCGGCGACAGCGATCATGGTGAAGGAAGCAAGACTGTCATCGGGGAATCCCGAACTTTCGACCGCAGCGAAAATGTTCAGTACTGTGTTCTGCTCAACTTCATAGTCCCAGTTGCTGAAATCATATGAGAATTCTGCTATGTCTGCGTCATTGGCCAGAAACATGTAGGAGGAATCACAGCATGCCATGAACATCGAGATGGATCTGCCCTCAAAGGAATTTGAAAGATTAAGTATTACTGTGGAAGGGGCATATGGCTGATACCATGGAATGCCACCGGGATTTGGATACTGCGGGTCTCTGGGATCAAAAAATGAACATGAACCGGTAATAAGCAGAACGCAAACACCTGACAGAATGAGCAGAGTTTTCATTTATTCACCTTCAGTCTAGAACTGGTAATTAAGCCCGACAACAGCTCTCCAGTAACTTTGTCTGTCATCCCTTGAATAGAAAGTTCTTGTCACGCGGAGAGAGAGAATGCCTCTATTCAGATTCATTCTCGTTCGCAGCCCGACATGGTGCATGTGTTCGATCAGCGATGGATTGCCTGTAGCAATAAAATTCCTCCGAGAGTACTCCCAGGAATAATTAGGAGTGAGCCCGATTTTTCCACTTATGTGAAAACCCATATTCAAGGTTATGGTATTGTTTATTATCTCCTCGGATCTGCTGAAAACAGAGTTGTCAAAACTTCCCTGATCCCGGAATGTGAATGTGTTGGAAACGCCCAGGGTGGTGCTGTCTTCTGATATCCTCTGGAATGATGATGTTGAAACAAGCTTTCTGAACAGCAGGTCTGATCCTTCAGTGTTGACCTCCGGAAAGAGAAATGTTGTGTAATCAGCGCTGATCTTGATTGATTCCTGCAGCGTCCAGTTGCCACCCGGGAAATACCTGAACCCGGGGTTGAAACTGTATGTTGATGAAATCTTGCTGTTCGCGGACTGCTCCGCCATCAGATAAACGGTCTTCCTTCTCTGTCCCTGAATACTCGCGTCCAAAGTTATTTTACCGCTCAGCGGGATCTCCGCGGAGAGTGATAGAACTTCCCTCAAAACATCGTTATCGTTGTTATCCCTGTATATATTCCCAGTGAAATCAGTCCATTCTCCGAATGTATCAAACCTGTAGAGCTGAATCAGCCGCTGAAATGTAATCCGGCTGTCCCCGGGAGTATATTGAAGGTTGGAGGAGAAGACTCTGTCATCACTGATATCGTATATATCGAAAAGAGTTGGAACTCCAGTAGCTGTGCGCTTTCTATCATTGCGACTGATGGAACGCGAGAGAGACATGGCCAGTTCAAGATCATCCATTATCTGATATCGAAAGGAGGAGGAAATATTTCGCCTTCGCACCAGCCTGTCGCGTACATCTCCCTCGGTATCGATGGAGTCGGGAATATCTTCTTCATAGAAACGATCCATGTAATCCCATCCGGTGGTGATCTCCATACTCAGATACTCAAATGGAGACGGTATTACAAGGGTCAGGTCACTGTACCAGTCATCCTGACGGAGACACTGGGCAGAATCATGATTGGTGGAGAAACGTTTTGATGCTCCTGCCTGAGCGGTAAGATTGCCGCCGTTGAAAACTTGCGGAAATCCGTAACTCAGCCTGCCGGTAAGCTGATCACTTCCCTTATCTACCCTATCACCATGTATTCTTTCCTCTCCGAATGTAATATTCGCGTTAAGAGTACTGAAAATGTTTTTGGTCAGGGAGATGTCGACATCGCTCACTCCTCCCTGATCATGACCCGTTATTGTGCTGTCTCCGGATGGGTTCATGTAATCCACAAAATGTGCTCCAAGTTTCATGTCGATCGACAGCCATGATGCAGGGGAATAACGAATCTGACCGGAAGTGGTGTTTTTCAGCTCATCCTTGATTAAAGTTTCATAGCTCTCTGTAGTCTTGATGGATCTGGCCAGATTTATTCCGAACTCCAGTCCGGATCTGGGTCGAAAGGTCAGATTCGCGGATCCGACGCGGTTTTCAGTAAAACTCTGATTGCCCGTGTTCTTATTAGCTGAGAATGAAGCATTTGCGTTCATTGTGATCCTGGATGTTAGCTGGTGCACCAGGGATATTGAATTAATAAGTGTACGGGTATCCTTGATTTGATCAAGTGAGATGTCATATCCCACTGAAACGGCACTGAGCACTGAAACAAACAGAAATAGCAGTAATACTACGAATTTCTTCATTGCAGATTCTCCGAGAGCCTGACAAACATTTCGGGCTTTATCTGCTCTGCCCTGAGGCCAGGGTCGATTCCTGTCCTTTCCAGAATCTCCAATGACTGATCACGGCCGAGAACCGGTGTCAGATTGTTGAGAATGGTTTTCCTCCTGGAAGAAAAGGATATACTTACAATTCTTCTGAATTTACTGAACAGCTCGCGAGAAACCATCGGCTCGGTCCGTTTCTCAAGTACCACAACCCTTGAGTAAACCGCAGGAGTCGGGTAGAAATCCTCCGGGTCAGCATCAAGAAGTGTCCGTACAGTATAATACGGCCATATCTTCAAGGCCAGTTTCCCGTACTGCTTTCCCCCGTCCAACGTAGACAGCCTTATGGCAACTTCCCGCTGAAGCATCAGGACAGCCTTCTGCACCTGATCAAAACCCTCCTCGAGCATTCTGAACAGTATTGGAGAGGATATTGAATAAGGGAGGTTACCCGCAACCGTATGAAACGGAAACCCAGGCAGAGCCTCGGGATTCACACTCAGTATATCGCCTCTAGTCACTGAAAGGGCTTCATCTTTGAACCTATTCCGGAGAACTTCCACCATTTCCGGTGAAATCTCTACAACGGAAAGAGATCCGCAGCGATCAAGCAGTTTTTCAGTAAGAGCGCCTAAACCGGGACCTATTTCAAGAACGCTTTCTGACGTTGAGACTTCCTCAGCGATTCTGGACGCTAAATAACTGTTAACAAGAAAACTCTGCCCGAGCTTTCTATTCGGAATAATCCCTGCACTCTTCAGAGATCGACGGAGTTCTGTGATAAACATTATCCTCTGATCCTGAGCGGAAGGTTGATCTGTTCGGCGCACGCGGCAACTGATTTCATATCTGCTCCGGGGTACCGAACTGCTGTAAGTCTGGTTCTGCATACTTCTCTTGAAAGCTGAATGAATTCCTGCAGATTATCCCACGCTGAATCGTTCTCCGGAATACATACAGCGTTGTATTCTTCCTTGTCAGGCGCATTGAGACTTACGCTGACATCATTAAAAGGTTCGAGAAGCCTGAGTGTTTCTTCAGGAGACAATCTCTCCAGACAGAGACCATTCGTATTGAGCCTAACGGAGAAACCTTTATCCGAGGCTGTTTTCGCAAGCTCGAGAAGAAGTTCAGGTCTCATGGTTGGTTCGCCGTATCCACAGAAAACGATTTCTTCAGCCCATTCCGGCTGAAGCGTATCGATAATGTCCCTGAGTCTAGATGCGGAAGGCTCTTCATGGTGCTTCAGATAATACCCGCCTATGCCGTCTGTTCTGTCTCTGATGCAGAAACTGCAGTGATTAGTGCATCTGCCCGTGATATTCATGTATATCCTGTTATAGAGCGTGTATACAAGATCCGTTCTGGGCACCGGCGCAAGCTGAAAAGCACGAAGCGAATTATCGAGAAGTATCCTGGAAGCAGGAAGCATATCCATATTCCACATATCTGCCAGAACCCCGGCAGTGTGTATAACATAGCGGGGTTCATTTCTTTCTCCCCGAACGGGCTCAGGCGCCAGGTAAGGAGCATCTGTTTCAACAAGAATCTGTTCTTTCGGAAGTAAACCCGCCAATTTTCTGAGCCTGTCATTCCGCCTGTATGTGAGCGGACCTGCGAACCCTATGAAAAAACCTCTATCAGCTGCATCTTGAGCAACCTTATCCGGCCCGGTATAGCAATGCATTATCACCGGTACTCCGGGATTCTCGCCCAGAACATTCAGGACAGTTTCCTCCGCATCTCTGGAATGTACTATCAGTGTCAGTCCGAAAACCCCTGCCAGATGAATATGTTTCTCGAAAAGCTCAATCTGGAGCGAAGGAGAAACTTCCTTATGAAAAAAATCCAGCCCTGTTTCTCCCACAGCTATAACTCCCGGGCATAGCACTGTTCTTGCAATGTCAGTAAACACATCAGCAGAATCGAGACCTGCTTCATTCGGATGGATTCCGGCAGAGGCGAATATCCCCCGATATCTCCCGGATAGTTCCGCTGCCTTCCGGCTGCTTTCCGGTGATATCCCCGGAACCATTATCCTGGTAACATTGAATTTATCCGCATTTGAAAGAACGCTTTTTAGATCATCATTGTAACGCTCATCGCAGAGATGACAGTGTGTATCGAAAAAAACTACATTCTCCAGATC
>DAOWNO010000257.1 GCA_030642525.1 Candidatus Aegiribacteria sp. | reverse complement strand
GGTATCCTGCATGGGGTCACGAACGCATGCGGAACATGATGGAGGTGCGTCCCGATTGGTGTCTTTCAAGGCAGAGGTCATGGGGTGTCGCTCTCCCTGTCTTTACATGTCCGGATTGCGGTGAACCGGTTTTTGATCATGAAGTGATCGATGCCTTTGCTGATCTGGTATCGAAGAAGGGATCCGATATCTGGTTTGAACTCAACCCCTCTGAATTGTTCAAACTTGCCGGTAAAGAAGCTGAATGCCAGTTCTGCGGCGGACGTAATCTTGAGAGAGTGGATGACATACTGGATGTCTGGTTTGACAGTTCTCTAAGTCATTACAACGTACTTACAGAGAAACACGGGCTTTCCCGCCCTGCAGCAGTCTATCTGGAAGCGACCGACCAGCACCCCGGCTGGTTCGGATTAAGCATGGTAACAAGTGAAGCGCTTGGCATGAGCAAGCCTGCTGATAATATCATAACCCATGGTCTCATTCAGGATAAAACCGGAAGAAAGATGTCCAAGTCTATTGGTAACGTGATTTCTCCTCTTTCGATAATAAACAGGCAGGGAGCTGATATACTCCGACTCTGGTTTGGCAGTGTGGATTATACATGTGATTTCAGAGCCGACCTTTCGCAACTTGATGACGCGAGGGAGGCTTACAGGAAACTTCGCAATACTCTCCGATTCATGCTGGGCAATCTTGGAGAATTCAATGAGTATAATCTTGATCCCTCGGAACTTGAAGGTTTTGACAGGTACATCTACCTCCGTTTCAGAGAGCTCTGCAGGTTCTGCATCGAAGAATACCGGAAATTCCAGTTCCACCGGGTGTATCGAGAATTACGGAACTTTGCCGTTATCAGTCTTTCAGGTCAATACCTGGATATAAGGAAAGACAGACTGTACTGCGGAGATGCTGATTCCCCTTCAGTCAGAATGACCAGACAGGTTCTTGCATATATGTTGAAGAACCTTGTTACACTTCTTGCTCCGCTGATTCCCTTTACTGCGGAGGAAGCATGGAAGGAACTTCCGGACTGCCTTAAAGAAGGAGCGGACAGCGTACACCTGGCTCTGTATCCGGATGAGGCCGGTCTTGTAGCTTCGGATGAGGAGATGGCAGAACTCAGTTCATGGGAAACCTGTATAGAGATACGAAAACTGGCTCTGAAAGAACTCGAGGAGAAAAGAGCATGTGGTGAGATTGGCGGTGGTCTTGATGCCGCAATCCGCCTTACTGTTCCCGAAGGAATGGTTAACAGCGCCAACGGGGAGAACTGGGCTGATTTCCTGATCGTCTCTCAGGTGTATGTATCCGCAGGAGAAGAAGTTACTTTATCAGTTGAGAAGGCTGAAGGATCCAAATGCAATCGATGCTGGAAGATTCTTCCCGAAGTTGGAACCCTTACTCCTGATGATGTCTGTTTCAGGTGTGCCGGTGTTCTGGAGGGCATGGATCTGAATGACTGATGCAGGAAAGAGAACGTGCGGATATCTGACCGCGCTGGCTGTGATTGGTATTGATCAGTTGACCAAACGGCTTGCGCTTGGTTCTCTTGATCTTCATCAGCCTGTTTCTGTAATTGGAAATTTTCTCAGACTCACTCTTGCCTGGAATCAGGGAGCGGCATTCAGCATGTCATGGGGAGGGCCTATGGTCCTGACCGTTTTTACGGCAATCGCGGTTATCCTGATCTCCGTTTTCATCTGGCGGCTCAAGGATCTTACTCCTCTGTTTCTCATTGCGCTCGGAGGCATACTCGGAGGCGCGATGGGAAACCTTCTTGACAGATTTTTCTACGGCAAGGTCGTTGATTTCATCGATATCGGATCGAACGGATGGCGCTGGCCTACCTTTAATGCAGCGGATATCGCTATAACAATTAGCGGAATACTTCTTGTAATCCTTTACAGAGGCAGTTCTAAGAAAAATCCGGATGCTGTTGAAAAAAATGGAAGCCAGTAGAATACTTTCAAGGACTGTGGTAGCTGTTGGGGGAAACTCTCTTGTTTCTCCGGGGGGGAAGAATGGCAACCTCGACACTCATACACTTGCGCGGGAGGTCTGCGAAGAATTAGCGACAATAGCCCAGCTCAGGGGGGGTGTGGTAATAACCCATGGCAACGGGCCGCAGGTGGGCTTTGAGCTTCTCAGGAATACTCTTGCCTCAAAAATTGTCCCACCCGATGGAATGGATGTAAATGTAGCTGCCACACAAGGTTACATCGGATATCTATTGCAGCAGGTTCTGGGCGATGTTCTGGAGGAAAAGGATCTGGATATCCCTGTAACCGCTCTGATAACCCAGGTTCTTGTTGCCCCTGATGATCCGGCTTTCAAAAACCCCACAAAACCTGTTGGGCCTTTCTATAATGAAAGCGAAGCCGGAAAGGTCAGCGAAAAGTATGGCTGGATCATGAAGGAAGATTCCGGAAGGGGATGGCGGAGGGTCGTATCCTCACCAAAACCGAGACGAATCCTGGAACTCGAAGCCATCAGAACTCTCGTGAATGCTGGACAGATCGTCATCTGCGCAGGAGGCGGAGGAATCCCGGTACTGCGTGAGGGCTACAAAGTCAGAGGTGTTCCCGCAGTCATCGATAAGGATCATGTCAGCGCACTTCTCGCGACACGGCTCGAAGCTGATCTCTATGTTATATCTACTTCAGTACCGGAGGTATATATTAACTTCGGAAAATCTGATCAGGCTGGTATCCGGATCGCGACACTTCAGGAGATGGAGCGTCATGTGTATGATAACCAGTTTGCCCCCGGTTCGATGCTGCCAAAAATCCGGGCCTCTATCGGTTTTCTGAAACACGGCGGTCAAAGGGTTGTAATCACATCTCCAGGCAACATTCTTAAAGCTCTTGAAGGTGAAGCTGGAACAAGCATCGTTCATGGCGTCAGTACTCTATCTGACTCAGTCATGTTCTCCGGTCCGGGATAAACTACCGGAGTTCTGTCAAACAGGCTCCGGCAAGGATAAAGTGGAGCAAATGCGGAAAAGAAAATCGGATAGAAAAGGCACTTCCGGGAAATTATCCTCACAGGTGGGAAATCCATCACACTCAGAGACTTTAAGCAGTGAAATAATCAACCTGATGAAAGAGGCTATTCACGTTGTGGATAGCGATCTGAACCTGGTTCTGTTTAACAGTACTGTCGCTCGATGGGGAAATGATTTCGATATTCCCGAGCCTCGACAGGGAATGAACCTTCGCGAATTATGTCCGTTTCTGTCTGAAACGGTATTCGATGAGTACAGAAACGTATTCAGAACCGGTGAGGTTCATGTTACACCTGAATCCTGCATTATGATCGACGGCTGGGAACACTTCAGAGAAACCCGCAAGATTCCCATAAAGGAAAATGGTAGAACAGTATACGTCATTACGGTTATCCGTAACATCGCAGACAGCGTAATAGCCAGAAACGTTGAAACATCACTCTATAGAATCGCGAGAGCGGCATTTGTTTCCTCTGACAGCATCGAGCTGTATCGTGAACTCTATGAAATTATCAGTGTTATTTTCCCTGTAGCGATATTTTCCATCGTTCTCTGCGACGAAAATACCGGTGCTGTCAGTGATCCCCTTTCAGGCAAACTGCATGGTGATAAAGCCTTGGTAGATCCTGTTGCAGAAGAACTTGCGCAGTATGTAATAAGAAAAGGCAGGGCTGTCCTGATAGAGAACAACAGTGTTCTGGAAAAACTGAGAAGAAATGGCGAGATAAAATCAGCAGGTTCTTTGACTTCAGGATGGATAG
>DAOWNO010000291.1 GCA_030642525.1 Candidatus Aegiribacteria sp. | reverse complement strand
GTTATCCTTGGCGTTCCACTTGCCCTTGGATGCGCGATATTCCTTTCGGAAATCGCCCACCCCAATCTCAGAGCTATAGTTAAACCTTGTATTGAACTGCTTGCAGGCATCCCTTCGGTCGTGTACGGTCTTTTCGGAATGGTAATTATCGTTCCGATTGTACGTGGAATCGAAGTTCCTGGAAACACCGGTTTTGGGCTGCTTTCAGCTTCCATAGTACTGGCTGTAATGATTCTTCCCACTATTACAAGTGTGGCCGAGCATGCTATAAGAAGTGTCCCAAAGGAATTCAGAGAAGGTTCCCTGGCCATGGGAGCGACTAAATGGGAGACGATTCAGAAGGTTATCATACCTGGAGCCAGGTCAGGCATAATCTCCGCAATTGTGCTCGGGCTGGGAAGAGCTCTCGGTGAGACTATTGCGATGATTATGGTTATCGGTAACTCTGTGATCATTCCAGCAGCCTCCACCGGGAATCCGCTTTCCATTTTTCTCAGCAGGGCAAGAACACTTACAGGGAATATTGCGGTTGAGATCAACTACGCAACAGGTCTTCACGAAAGCGCGCTGTTCGCAACCGGTGTTATTCTTTTCGTGCTGATAATGATTGTAAACAGTTCCGCGAGGTATCTCATGTCACGTGGAAGCCTGGGGAAGAGCTGTTGATACAAAGAAAATTTAAACAGAATTTGGCCTTCTCTGCCATGTGGTTCTCATGTGGTCTTACGGTATTGATCATGCTTTTTGTAATCGGATATGTAATTATTAGAGGATTCAGTCAAATCGATCTTGATTTTTTTCTCACACCTCCAAGGGGAGGATTGTCTGGAGAAGGCGGAATATCCTCCACCATAATAGCAACCGTATATCTGGTGATAACAACACTGGTTTTCGCAACCCCGCTCGGAGTGAGCGCGGGAATATTTCTCGTTGAATACGCGGATAACATCAAAAGCAGATTCGTGCAGAAACTTGTTGTCTTTGCGAGATTTGGAGTGGAGACTCTGGCCGGAGTACCATCCATTATATTCGGCCTGTTCGGGTACGCTCTCTTTGTCACCTCACTTCATTTCGGTTTTTCAATCCTGTCGGCTGCCCTTGCGGGCACCTGCCTTGTTATCCCCGTGATAATCAGAACCACGGAGGAAGCGCTGAAGGCAGTCCCGAATTCCTACAGAGAAGCATCCCTGGCCATGGGCGCCGGCAAGTGGGAGACAATATGGAAGGTTGTTCTTCCATCGGCGATAACCGGGATATCAACTGGAATCGTACTCAGCGCCGGGAGGATTGTCAGCGAAACCGCAATATTTTATGTAACGCTGGGTGGAAGCTACAGAACCCCGACATCCATCATGTCCAGCGGAAGAACAATGGCTCTTCACGTTTACTATCTGGCCATGGAAACCAGGGCTTTCGACAAGGCTCTGGCTACTGCCGCGGTACTGGTTTTACTGATCGTTCTCCTTAATCTGGTAATCAATGCTGTATCAAGCTGGCTTTCCGCATGACAAAAGAAGGAGTAATGAAAACAATAGACTATTCACTGTATTACGGAGATTTCAAGGCCCTGAATGGTATAACCGTGGATATTCCAATCAACAGAATAACCGCTATCATCGGACCCTCCGGCTGCGGGAAGAGTTCTCTGATTCGAAGCTTCAACAGAATGAACGATCTGATAAGCAATTCCAGAACGGAGGGCACCATTCTAGTGGACGGAGAAGATATTTACTCTCAGGATGTTGTCAGACTCCGGAAAAAAGTTGGAATGGTCTTTCAGCGGCCCAATCCTTTCCCAAAATCCATCTTTGCTAACGTCGCATACGGTCCACGTATTCATGGGATCAGAGATAAGTCGAAGCTTGCGGTAATTGTTGAAAACAGTATAAGGGACGCCGCTCTCTGGGATGAGGTCAAGGATGACCTTGGAAAATCGGCTTTTTCCCTTTCAGGGGGTCAGCAGCAGAGGCTCTGCATAGCGAGGGCACTCGCAGTGGAACCGGAAGTGATTCTCATGGATGAACCTGCATCCGCCCTTGATCCGGTGGCAACTCTGAAAATAGAAGAACTCATGGAGAAGCTTAAAATAAAGTATACTATCGTGATCGTAACACATAACATGCAGCAGGCCGCAAGGGTGTCGGATTTCACTGCATTTCTGCTTACCGATTCGGAAAGAGCCGGGAATCTGATTGAATTCGGTCCCACAACAGAAATGTTCACAAATCCTGTTGACACTAGAACGGAAGACTACATATCAGGCAGATTCGGCTAAAGGAGAGTAAAGTATAATGGTAAGAGAAACATACGAAGCGGAAATGAACAGCCTCAGGGAAGAGCTGCTCAGACTCTCAAGGATGGCGGAGGACGCACTTGATAAATCCGTGAAGATTCTCAAGGACAGGCTCTTCGTTGAGGGAGATGAACTTATTCTGAACGACGAAAAGATCAATCTCCAGTGCCATGATATCGAGGAGCATTGTCTTAATATCATCGCCACACAGCAGCCGGTTGCTGGTGACCTGCGTTTTCTGTTCGCAACCATGCAGATAGCAATGGAACTCGAAAGAATCGCAGACTACGCAAAGGGCATAGCGGTGATCAACAACAAGATTCCTCCCGGAAGCCATATACAGCCACTTGTCGATATTCCCAGAATGCAGCGGAAGACAAAAGAGATGCTTGAGCTGTCTATAGATTCATTCCTTAACCGTGATATAGCGATAGCTGAGAGGCTCCCGGCAATGGATGTTGAAATAGACATGCTTTACGAACAGGTCTTCAGAAAACTTGTCAATCATGTAATGCAGAACCCCGACAGCATAGCGGATGCCATGCTGCTGACCTTTGCCGCCCATAACCTCGAGCGAGTCGGAGACAGGGTTGTAAACATATGTGAACGCGTTGTCTACCTGTGTACCGGTAAAGTAGTGGACTTGAGCTGAAAGACTCTTCTCCCCCTTTCATTCAAAAAGCTTCTAGAAGCACTCCGGGTCTTAACCAGAACTGCTGTAGCGGGTCTGATTGTATTTGAATTTCTATATTGAAACCGGTTGACACTTCAGTCATATTTATTAAATTGTGTTCAGACAGAAAGAATTGTCTTTAACCGGGAAAACCTTCTGATCACGAGAATAGAATGGATACGGAGTAATGAATGCGTTCTTTTCCTGAAGTATTAATCCGCTCATGTGTATCCTTCACCCTGGCTGTATTCCTTGGAATGGGGCCTACCGGTCTTCCGCATCTGCAGTTACTTCATTTAAAACAGACAGTATCCCGTGAAAACCCGATAGATGCTTTCAAACTTGAGCGGAAACTGTCAAGCTCTGGT
>DAOWNO010000196.1 GCA_030642525.1 Candidatus Aegiribacteria sp. | reverse complement strand
GTTGCCATAAGTGCCGGAAAGCAGAAATAGAGCCAGTACAGCGCCTGAGATGAAGACTAATAGAGTGGAAAGATAATTGAACGCGGCAACGAATATTGCCTGACCTATGGATGTGCCTTTCCGATGATAAACATAGAACTGCGCCGGTCCTCCGCCCCCCTGGGATGGAGTAACCGCACCTGCGAAAGAGTTGGCCAGATTGGCTCTGAGGCTTGTCATGAATTCCACTCCCGGATCCAGCCTCTTCATGAAAACATGGTTTCTGAAAGCGCCAAACAGTATGTCGAATATCAGCAGTACAACAGTGAACAGAAGAAATCCTGTATCGTAGTTTCTCAGCGCCTCTATAACGCCTTCGGAGTGAGTTCTGATGAATAGAATTGTCAGAGCGGCAATTGTCAGGAAGATGAAGATCAGAAGTCCTTTCCGTATTTTCCTTCCGTTAATGCTCCGGGCAAGATACTCGCTATTGAGCGCAGCCGGTTCTATGGCAGGGGTTACGTCTTTTTCAAAGGATGGATCACTGCCGGAATTCTCACCTGAATTCATATCACGCTGTCAGGACACAGATCGGCCGTTTGAAGTTGTTTCTCATGTCGAGTAAGAGAAGATGTTCGACCTGGAGGAGTCATAACCCATGGTTTTAGATCGTTTCCAATTTTGAAAGGGGCGTTCCAGATAGTTTCCAGGGCCGTCGTCCAGCTTCTGGAGAGACCGATCTTCCTGGCCTCAACGGACATGTTAAGTCGAAGCTCCATGTTGTCTGCCAGACTGACGATGGCCTCCATGAGATCCTCCACATCACGACCGGAATAGACAAGACCGCTGCGACCGGGGATGATGATCTCCTGAGGGCCACCCAGATTGGTGACTATAGCCGGTAAGCCTGATGACTGAGCTTCAAGAACTGAATTGCCGAAGGTATCAGTGGTGCTGGGAAAAACAAAAATATCACTAGAGGCGTAAACCCTGTACAGTTCCTCACCGGATAGAGCTTCACAGAAGTATGCTCCGCTGCCTTCGAGCATCCTGCGCAGCTCGGGCAGATATGGACCGTTTCCAGCGATGTACAGTTCCAGATCATCTCTGGTTTCCCTCAATCTGAGGAAAGCTTCAGCAAGAACATCGAGATCCTTCTCAATCGAAATTCTGCCAACGTAGAGCAGCTTCACTGTTTCCTGTCGTCCACCGTACTTCAGAAGAGTTGAAGAATTATGCCAGACGGGAGAGAACCTGTCGGAATCCGTTCCCCTCGGGAAGATCGTCATCTTCTCTTCGGGAACACCCATTGATACAAGATCGTCGATGTAGAACCTGCTTGGAACGAGTATCCTGTCAACACTCCCGTAGAACCAGGACATGGCTGACACGGCGAACTCACCGATTCTCGCGTCCTGGACTATCTGATTGATGTGCCTTGGAAAATCCGTGTGATATATGGCGACTGTCGGTATTCCAAGGAGTTTGCCTATGGCAAGAGCAGCCACTCCAAGTGGGCCCGGAGTGGATATATAGAGCATACCGAAGTCATTCTCGTCGATGAATCTGAGCATCTCCAGAAAAGGGGGGACAGAAAGAAGCTTCACATGGTATCCAGGAATCGGGAATTCGAGGAGAGGTGAAAAGTTAACCACCCATCCGGGAAAGGATAGAGGTCGGTTCTGGCATGTGATCAGGGAGAGTTTACGGCCTGAGGAAACCGCTATGCTGCTCAGTTTCTGCAGAGTCCGCGAAACACCGTTGAGGTCGTCAATGGTATCGGTGATCCATGCGCGTTTCTCCGCACTCCTCCCACAGGTATTACCGCCGACTATTCTCCCGGATATCTTTTCCATCGCGTCTCTTCCCCTTTTTCTGTCAAGGTGAGCAATCGGGTAGGGGAAATTCAGCAGTACTACCGGAATCAGTGCGGTGAAGGCTTCCATCGCATCGAGTAACTTTCCATCGCATATCCTCTTCACCATAAGGGGCAGATAGTGCTGGAGAAGCCTGTTTGTCAGCCTGTTCAGTATCTTGAAAGTTTTCTCGTCGATTCCCTCATCCACAAGTCCTGGATTTTTCGGCGAGAGGTTGAGATCCCTCCCGATTTCCATCAGTTCTCTTGAAAGAAAAGCCTCAAAATCGAGTTTGTCGGAGTGTCTTGTCCATTTCAGCATCTGATGAAGGAGAAAGTCAACTCTGTGCCACACAGTCGGCTCCTCTTCTGTCACTGATGGATGGAAGAACCTGTCGGCGACCAGTGTGGCCATCGCGGGGACCTTCCTGTGTGTAAATCTGTCACGGTAGAAAGAATACGCAATGGAGTAAATTGAATAGGCTGCCCTGACGGCACTGCCATTCTGCCCTTCAGGCAATCCCCTTCCCTGTCGAATCCCGTCAAGGAATTCACTGAGGTTGTTCGCAACCTCTACCGAAGTATACGTCAGACCGATAAACCTGCTGCAATGGTCATCCGATCCACCGGTGAAACAGCAGAAGGAAGGATCCTCCCTTGCAGCCCGTACAACTGATGCTACAGCATTGTTCTCATAACTGGATCTGGTTCCGTTCAGTGTCTCGACCAGATCGAGACATCTGACAACCCTCGCAAATTCACGGGGAGTTAATTCCTCCCCGGGGAAGAAGAAGGGATGAGCCAACGAGTGCAGGAGTTTCTCCTCTTTAAGGTAACCGACCAGTTCAAAGAAATTTCTTCTGAGTATGCAGATTTCCTCGTGCTGCTCCGGTGTCAGGTCGTAGACAAGAAGATGGACTGTTTTCCTTGACTCCGGGAGCCGAGTCGATACTTCCTCACTGATGAAGACCCCGGGCAGCCCGGCAATTTCAAGGCAGCCTTCGATCGTATTGATATCCGTTATGGTGACCAGATCCATACCTCTCCTCTGCGCGATGGAGTAGACCAGCTCAGGCGGAGTGAAGCATTCGGGAGTCTTCATGGAACGGAGTATCCATCGGGAACTTTTTCGGGAGTGAAAGGAGTGCACATGCATGTCGCATTTAATCGAACTCATTTTTCGACCTCCTCAAGTACTGTGAAATTCGCTCAAAGTAGTTCTGAACAGAAGTGATTGGAACCTGTAAAGGATGGTCATACTGCAGTTACCGGAAAGCCTGAGCATGATTCCATCAATAAATCGGAATTGTCAGCTGAATCAGACGGTATTTGATAATATGGGCTTTCGCTGAAACGGTAATGCCTTAACTTGCCGACCTGCCTGACCAGGTTGTCACTTCCAAGATACCGGTCAGAGTAAACCTGCTCCATCTTCCTGTTGCAATCGTGAACGAAAACATCTGCAGATGCGGTCCCGAGATTGCCTGCAGCGAAGATGCTCTTCATCCTTCCCGGAGCGGTCTTCTTCCATCCCACCGGACCATCGACCAGTATTACATCCCATAGTTCATTACCAATATTCTCGGGGAAATCCATTCGGAGGTATTCGGGGTGTTTGAGAAGCTCATTCCATTCGATCAATATGGTATTGTATTCGACAAGAAAGGCTTTGATCGATGGATTAAGACTGGTTACTCTGCCGAACCATACCGGATGGTCTTCAAGAAACACCGTTTTCCCGCATCGGTTCAACAGCGACCAGAACATACTGTCGTTACCGAGTCCGAAAACAAGAAGTCGACAGGGGCGTTTCAACTCGATAGCCCTGGCTATGCAGAGTATCTCGCTGGGACGCATACATATGTTGTAAGCTATCTTCATCAGGGTCACGCGAATGAGACCAGGTTTCCATGTACACATATACAGAATCGGCCTGAAGACGGTTCTACGAAGAAGATCCAGAAATCGGGGCAGTCCGCTTATCCAGAAGACCCTGCTCATAACTTCTAAAAACATCGTTCGACTCCTTAACTGTATTTGAGGGCTTATCCTGAAATGACAGGATATATGCGAGTAACTGCACCGGGCAGAGGCCGTACAGTGACACTCACAGGCTGATGCTAACATGGCTGTGTTAAGGGATTATTAACCCGGATTCATTCGTATCTCCAGAAGTTGTATTAACAAACTGCAGCACAATAATAGAGAGCTGTTGTTAAGAGCGTATTAAGATTTGAACAGAATTTATTAACAATATCCCCAGGGAAGGAAAAGCTTAATACTGTCTTAACACACACATACTATTAGATATTAAGAAAGGTGATGATAATGATGGGTAAACAGGTAAGGGTGAAAATATCCGGGATTTATTTTTTAGCTGTATTGTTGTTCGCGCTGGGTTTCTGTTCAGCCCTAAGCGCGCAGGCTCCCGAGGTTGCCTGGACTGCTACATTCGGCGGAACAGAATGGGATCGAGGCAACTCCGTTCTTGAGACTCCTGAAGGAGATTTCGTAGTTGCAGGATTTACATGGTCATTCGGCGGAGGCGGATCGGATGTTTTCATGATAAGAACAGATGATACCGGTGATTCCGTTTTCCAGATAACCTATGGGGGAGGGAGTGCCGACAAGGGGCGTTCCATCGATCTCACTTCTGATGGCGGATTTATTGTTGTCGGCGAGACAGAATCGTTCGGAGCAGGCTGGGACGATTTTTATTTACTCAGGACAGATGCTTCAGGCGATACTCTCTGGACAAAAACGTACGGTGGGGCCCACTTCGATGAAGGCTGGTCAGTTCAGGAAACCTCCGATGGGGGTTTTATTATGAC
>DAOWNO010000060.1 GCA_030642525.1 Candidatus Aegiribacteria sp. | reverse complement strand
CATCAAGCGTGTTCGAAGAGGCTTTCTTTTTTGCAGAGGCGATTTCCTCAGCAGAGACACTCTCTTTCAAACCGGCAAGAAGCTCTTTCGCCTTTAAAAGGATATCCTCTGCATTCTCTGAGTGTTCAAGAACGAAAGCAAGCAGATCAAGGGCTTCGGCTTTCTTGTTCATCCTCAGATATGTATCCGTCAGCCCCATAAGAGTATCGAGCACTTCTGGAATGACCTGCATACCCTTTTCCCTTTCAAGAGCTTCCCTGAAAAGAAGTTCTGCCTTTTCGAGCTGACCCTGATCAAGACTTATTCGGCCCCTCGAGTTGAGAGTCTGAAGAACAATTGCTCTGCGGCCGAGATTTTCCGCTATCTCAAAGGCTTCTATCAGTAATTTATCAGCTCTGATGTAATTTCCCAGCGCTGATTCGTACCTTGCGATGTTTACCAGTGTAATGGCAGTCGCGCTTTTTATACCGAGTTCACGGTTGAGCCTGAGGCTCTTTGCGTAATACTCGCCTGATTCCTCAAGTCTACCCATGCTCCTGAGTATATTCGCGAGATCAGAATAGCTTTCCGCAATCAGTCTCTGGTCATCTATCTCTTCTATGAGAACCTGACTTTCCAGAGCAAGCTCCAGAGCTCTGTCCAGATCACCCATGCGGAAAGCCACGATGCCGAGGTTTCCAAGACATACGGATCTTCCGATCGTGTCTTCTGTTTGGATG
The DNA here is from genome assembly GCA_030642525.1 of Candidatus Aegiribacteria sp. Lineage (GTDB taxonomy): Bacteria > Fermentibacterota > Fermentibacteria > Fermentibacterales > JCC-6 > Aegiribacteria. The sequence continues at coordinate 8,369 of DAOWNO010000060.1, read as the reverse complement.
AACAGCTTGAGACTGTCGTCATAGAATTCAGCCGCTTTGGAGAAGAGGCCTTTTCTTCTGGCGATGTTGCCGAGAGCATTAAGAGCATTCGCCTGTCTTAAAATGTCTTCCGCTTCCAGTGCGATATCAAGGCTTTCCTTTGCTCTTTCGAATGCCCGCTCGAAATCTCCCTTGAAAAGAGAAAGAGAACTGAGACAGTACAGTGATTGAGATTCGAATGAAACGTTTCCATGCTTCCTGAAAACAGCAAGACCTTTTCTGAGATTCTCCTCTCCTGAAGAATAATCTCCTCTGCAGACCCTCAGCCATCCAAGGCGCATGCACAGCATTCCTGCCGTTAACTCATTGTCCAAAGCGTATTCGTAATTTAAATCAGGTGTATTTTCAAGTTTCTCAAGGGTCATTGAAAACAACTGATCGCAGCTCCTGTACCATCCCCTGTTCATGTAAAGGGAATTTAAACACTTCAGACATTTTCCGATGATATCGCTTCTGCCGTTACCTGCCGCCCATTCCCAGGCGGCTCTGAGGTTTTCCAGCATTCCTGACAGCTCATCTATGGTTTCTTTTCTTCTTTGATCGCGCAGACGCGATTCCATTGATTGCAGTAAATCGGAGAAATATTCGGAATGCAGTTTCCTGATACGTTCATACCGATCAGGGTCCTTCTGCAGTTTCGAGTTCGCATATTGCCTTGTAACTTCGTGAATGTCGTATTGATTTTCGATATTCCTTCGAATGAGGGATTTATTCAGAAGGGAATCAAGTATTTGAAAAGTTGCTCCGGCTACGGAATTTGCGGCTTCAGCATCGAATTTCCCCCTGAAACAGGAGAGTGCTTCCAGAACATGCCGCTCCTCTGAAGAGAGAAGGCTCATGGAGTATTCGATAACTCCAGACAGACTCTGGTGTCTTTCGGGAATATCCTTGGAAACGGTACCGAGAAAATTGAAGCTGCTGGAGGTTTCATGATAAATCTGATCAACAGAGAATGTGTGAAGCCATGAAGCTGCCAGTTCAATTGCCAGTGGCGCTCCCTCAACCATACGGCATATCTCGGTAACAAGAGGTTTCAGATCCCAGGACAGCTCAAAATCAGGTTTCACCCTTCGAGCAGCGGCCGCAAACAGATCCAGAGCGCTGTATGTCACCTGATCATCAGGATCACCATCCTCCGGATACTTCAATCCGCTCACTCTGAACTCGAATTCACAATCGATATCCAGACTATGTCTCGATGTTACCAGCATGGTTACTCCCGGCGCCGCATTGACAATTTTCAGAAGCAGACCCGCTCCATCGACAAGCTGCTCGAAATTATCCATGAGCAGAAGCATCTCTTTTCCCCTGAAATAATCGATAAGCTGTTCCATGGGATCGTCTTCAGAGAAAAATGAGAGATCAAGAGAATCGGTGATTGTCTGAATGATATTTTCGCTTGATGAGACCGGCGCCAGAGGCACGAAACACGCTCCATCCGAATATTTTTCCGCCAGTCTGGAAGCTGCTTCAAGAGCAATGCGGGTTTTCCCTATGCCGCCGGGGCCAATCAGTGTGAGTACGCGGCATAGAGGACTGAGAAGAAGATGGTTGATTCTATGCAGCTCATCCTCCCGCCCGACAAACTCGGTGTGGAGAATCGGCTGATTCCTGAAATGGGCGCCGGTTAAAGTCATTATGAATTTTCTTCCTTTTCGGATTTCATACAGTACAACAGTGTTATCCTTGCATAATAAAGTAGAAGCGGCAAGGAGAAAATCCCTGCCGCTTTCTGATGAACGTTATATCCTACAGGACGTTGAACAGTCTCAGAGCGGATATGGTCTGGTATTCTATAGACCCGATATCAGCGCCGTTCGTGAAAGTGGAATCTACGTAGATATGGATATAGTATCCGTTTGAAAGATGACCGAAATAAAAGTTGTTTTCCGAGATCAGTACCGAATCAATCCAGTCCGCGGAACCGGCCTCAGGTGCTACATTACCGAATACGCCGACAGGGCAGAGAAAAGTATGCCTTCCTCCTGGATACTGAGTGGGATTGTGGTCTCCGGAGTAGAAGTACAGCTGGTTATTAGCCTCAGCAATGTAGATGTCCTGGTGGAATTCGGACGAGTCCGCTACACCTGTTCCTGCGCCTTCTCCATCGTCGTAGATAATAAGGCCATTAGTGAGATCATTTATTCTCATAGTGAATAGACCTGTAATAAGAGTTGCTCTCGTATCTACTTCATTGGAATTATCGGAGGAATAATCAAGTCCTTTTGAAGCCTTTACATAATAGTATCGAGTACTCTCAGCTATTTCAGTAAGAGTCGTGTCCTCGGTAACGTTTTCATGCCATGTTCCCGGACTGGTGCTGGACCAGTAGACATGATATCCATCGACTTCCACATCAAGAGGGTTCCAGTGAAGAACAACCGTGTCTCCCTTTGATGCCGTTTCGTCTACAGTCAGGTTCTGAACGACAGGCAGAGTTCCCGAAGGGGAGGATGGTTCGCTTGAGCAGCCGACCATAACGATAAGAACTGATGCTGCAAGTGCAACATATTTCATAAAATCATCTCCGTTCGTTGATGTATTGGACAATCATGAAAATATGAATATTTACACCTTGCCAAATAGTGAACATTTGTTTACATATAATACATGAAATACTTACTGATATCACTGAAGAGCTGGTATTCATTTCGTAATGGCGTAGACTCTCCTGCCTCTCTTGCGGCGGCACTTGCTGAAAAGGGTTTTCAGGGGGGGGTACTGGCTGACAGAGATGTCGTCACAGGTCAGCTGGAATTTGCCGCAGTCTGCAATAAAGCCGGGATAAAAGGTATCCACGGGGTGGAACTTGTCATTCATGAGATGAAATTAACATTTATGATTCTGCCGGGAGGCTGGCCGGATCTCTGCAGGCTTGTCACATCTGTCCATACGCCCGGAAGAATCTCCCTGATGGAAGCTTTTGTAGACAGCCAGGGGCTTATCGCGATCACCGAAAACCCGGCTGACGCGAAAAAACTCAGGGAGACGGACGGGTTTCAGGGCAGCATTATGGTAGCGGTGTTTCCGGAATGCATATCGGGAAGAAATCCTGCTGAAGCAGAGAGGGAAATTCTGCAGACAGGTTTCGATCCGGTAGCCTCGTGGCCGGTGATGTTCTCATCGAAGGAGAGACTTGAACCTCATGAAGTACTCCGAAGGGGTTATCTGGCTATCGAGAAGACCAGGTCGGATCCATCTGAATTCAGTACAGAAAGGAACGTCATGCCGGATATCGGCCGGTTCAGGGAGAGTTTCCGGGGTGCTTCCCGATCTCTGATCGGAAACGCGAAGCTGGCTGAGATGTCAGGTATGGAAATGTTAACGGGCAGAAAAGAAAGACCGCGCAATCCGGAAGAGGAAAAGGAACTGTCAGAAGTGATTCACGTGCGATTGAAAGATATGTACAAGGAGAGCCTCACAGCCGCGAGAAGAACGGAAAGGGAACTTTCAATCATCTGTGAGAATGGTCTGGCAGGGTACTTTCTGCGTTTTTTTGAAGTTGCTTCATACGCCAGGAGAAAAGGAGTTGCCATCAGCTCCCGGGGTTCAGCAGGCGGCAGTATTCTGTCCTACCTGCTGGGGCTCTCCATTGTCTGTCCCATTCGCCATGATCTGTCATTCGCCAGGTTTTTCAACCGGCTCAGATCCAGTCCCCCTGACATAGATCTTGATATTGACAGCGCAAGAAGAGACGAAGTAATGAAATGGTTTCTGAAAAAAGCGGGGAGAAAAGGCGCAGCCGTGTCTCAGATCGTAACCCACAGAATGCGGTCTGCATTCCGTGTAGCGGCCTCCGGACTTGGTGTAAGCAGCAAAGAAATGGATACTCTTTCGAAACTCCTTCGTTATCGTGACAACGCCGCATGGAGGAAACCGGTGGCTGCAAGGGCTCTTCGCGATGGAGAGATGATCCTTGGTATTCCATCACACCTTGCTCCTCATCCATGCGGAGTTGTCTGCGCAGATGATTTCGTTGATCTCATGGTTCCCGTTCAACACAGCCCGAACGGGTTACATATCACACACTTCGACAAAGATGGAATTGAGGATATCGGACTTTTGAAAATGGATCTGCTCGGTCAGAGAGGTCTTACAACAATATCCGGCATATGTAAAATTCTAGATAAAAATCCTCTGAGCGTTTTCCGCAGGGGGGGAAGGATTCCCGAAGCGGCCAGGGAGCTGCTTGACAGCGGCAGGACTATAGGAGTGGTTCATGTTGAATCACCGGCTATGAGAGGTCTGATGAAGGAAATGAAGATAAGGAGTATGGAGGACGTGGCCAGAGTGCTTGCTCTGGTGCGGCCCGGAGCATCTGCCGGAGGCGGGCGAAAAACCTATCTTGATTGTCTTAGTGCCGGATCAGCTGTAAACTCCATGCTTCCGGAACTGCGTCCGATTCTTCTGGAGAACCTTGGAGTCATGCTGTATCAGGAGGATGTATCGAAAGCCGCTGAAGTGCTTCTGGGTCTCGACGAGGCATCCGCTGATCTGTTGAGGCGAAGGCTGAAAAAGGAACAGGTAAAAAAAGAGGAAGTTATCTCATTCTGCAGGCGCAGGAACATAAACCCACTGAGAGCTGATGCTGTCTGGAATGTGCTTTCGAGTTATGCCGGTTACGGTTTCTGTAAGGCACATGCTTTTACATACGGAGCCATCGCATGCGCTGCGGCTGTTCTGAAGACGGAATATCCCGCTCTATATATGGCTTCTGTTATGGCAGCAGGTGGCGGATTCTATTGCGCCAGGGTTTATCTCGAGGAAGCCAGAAGGCTGGGAATCAACTTTGAGCCGCCAGGCGTGAATACGGGGAGATGGCTTTCCTTCGAGAGAGGTGGAAAAATAATCCCCGGATTTCATCACATAAAGAGTATGGGAAGCAGGGAGTATGAGAAACTGAGAGAAAGCAGACCGTACCGTTACCCGTCTGATCTCCTGAAGGCGGGCTGCGGACTGGAGCTCTGCAGATACATGGCGGCGGCGGGTTGTTTTCGTGAATTGGGATTTTCCCGATCATCCGCTATGATGCAGCTGGAAGCGGGAGACAGCGGATTCTTTCCCGGTATGCCGGTGGGTGCTCCGGATCTTCCCGATTATTCCATCAGAACAAGAGTTTCTATGGAACTCGGCATAATGGGGCTTCCCCTTGCTGCGTCGCCGCTGGAGCTGACCACCAGACCAGGCGGAACAGTACCGCTGGCAGATATGCCCTCATCAGGAATGACGAGAATATGGGGAAGATATGTTACCGGACGGAGACTTGCCGCTGACGCTGGTTTCCTTATGCTTGAAGATAACACGGGAGTCGCTGATGCATTTCTACCTTCTCCACTCTTCCGCCGGGCGGAGGACATTCTTGTTCGGCCGGAAGCTACCATAATAGTAAGGGGAAAAGTAGAAAACGGAGGCAGACTCAAGGCATTTGCGGCAGACCCGGGACCGCTTTCAATCAAACCTCTGGAGCCTGAGCCTCCAGGGAAGTGAGATTCTAATGAATCGGGAGGGATATTGAGATGGCTGTCTACTCACTCAAGCCTGAGGACCTGAAGTGGAAATGTCCTATGAAGGCTCTTGGATTCAAGACTACGGATGATCTGAAACCCACAGGTGATATTGTGGGGCAGGATCGCGCTGTAAAAGCTCTTGAGCTGGGTCTGGAGATATCCTCCATCGGTTATAATATGTTTGTAACGGGTGTGTCCGGCACCGGTCGTGAAAGTACGGTAAAAAGGATTCTGGATCGCATCGATAGAACTACAGATAACCTCCGTGATATAATTTACGTGCGTAATATGGAGCAACCCAGAAATCCTGTCGCTCTAACCTTCCCGGCAGGAGATGGTCTCCGGTTCGTTGAAGCTCTTGAAGAGTGTGTTCAACTTCTGAAAAGCAACATTCCCACTGTTCTCAATAGCGAAAAAGCCGATATGGAAACCAGAGCGATCAGGGAATCCTATCGGGAGCGGAAACAGGGAGTAATGGATCAGGTGAAGAAGGAGGCGGAGGAGGCCGGATTCACCATAGTCAATGTGCCAGTGGCTCCGGGTGAATTCAGACCGGATGTGCTTCCGGTTATCGACGAAGAACCTGTAACGTTCGACACTCTCGAAAAGATGAAGGACGAAGGAAAACTCTCAGCTGAGGATATCGAGAAATACACGAAACTGCATGAGGAGATTTTCAAGGAATTAACAGCTGCTTTCAGACAGACAAGAGATATGGAATTCGAAATTCTGGCGAGACTGGAAAAGATGTATCAGCGGCTTGTCAAACCGACGATTTCAGGAATTATTTCCAATCTGATTGAAATCGGTGATAACAAGGCTGACAGATGGTCTGAATCCGTTGTTGATCTTATCCTGGAAAACCTGAATGATTTCGCGAACAGTACAAGCGATAAGGATCCCTACGTACTCTTTACACCTAATCTCATTCTTGATAATACAGAGAAAACAGAGCGTCCTATTGTGATTGAACAATTTCCGGATCCCAACAGCCTTTTCGGAAGCATTGACAGAATTATTGTTGAGGGAAAACCCTACAGCGATCACATGATGATCAGGCCCGGTGCCATTCATAAGGCTGATGGAGGCTACCTGATAATGAACGCGCTCGATCTTGTCAGGCAGCCGGAACTGTGGCAGCAGCTTATACAGACACTCCGGAACGGAACCACCGTAATTCGAAGTCAGGATCCGTTCGGGCTTTATCCGGTTAACCTTCATCCGGAACCCATAAACACGAAGGTTAAAATCATACTGATCGGCACTTCAAAACTGTACAGCCTTCTGGCATCATACGAACCTGAGTTCGGTCTTCTATTCAGGATAAGGGCTGCATTCGATTATACCATGGAGGTCACCAGAGAGAATATTCATGATTTCGCCAATGTCATAGCGGAGATAGTCCAGAGTGAGAAACTGGCCCCTATGGATGCCGGCGCGGTTGCAGCTGTAGCAGAAGAAAGCGTGCGTATAGCTGGAAGAAATGACCGGATCTCAATCGAATTCAACAGGGTAACCGATTATCTCCGTCAGGCCTGCTATTTCGCGAAGCAGGAGGGCGCGGATATCGTGAATTCTGAACATGTGAAAAAGACCATTCAAGCAAAGATCTACCGTCTCAGCCTGGGTCAGACATATGCGACCAGACGGATATTGGACAATGTAATCATGATTGATACCGAAGGGAGAAAAATTGGACAGGTGAACGGTCTGGCGGTCTACCAGGGAGTCGATTACGCGTTCGGGCTCCCCGCCAGGATTACCACCAGGGTTTCCGCCGGAAGGAAAGGGCTCATCAATGTTGAGCGCGAGTCTGAACTTTCAGGCACCACTCATACAAAGGGAGTGCTGATAATATCCGGATTCATTCAGGGTAAATTCGCCAGAGAGAATACCCTCTTTCGCTTTCCGCCAGCATCGTTTTCGAACAGAGTTATGGCGGAGTCGATGGGGATAGCGCATCTTCCACTGAACTGTACGTTCTTCTAAGTGCTCTGTCAGATGTTCCTATAAGACAGGATCTTGCGGTAACCGGATCTATCAACCAGTTCGGAGAGATTCAGGCTATAGGCGGGGTAAACGAGAAGATAGAAGGTTTCTTCCGTGTATGCAGCGAAAAGGGGCTCAGCGGAACACAGGGAGTGATGATCCCCGTTGCGAACATCGAGGATCTTCAGCTTCGGGATAATGTTATAGAAGCTGTCAGAAAAGGCGTGTTCCATATCTATCCCATCGAGACCATAGAAGAGGGCATTGAACACCTGACCGGAATGGAAGCCGGAGAAATAATATCTGACGGCACGTATCCCGCAGATACTATTTACGGTAAGGTAGACCGCAGGCTCAGACAGATGGCTGAAACACTGAGGGCTTTCGGTTACAGGGATTGATAGAGCAGTTCGGGCGAATATGAATAAAGTGTTTACATCCTCATGGGGACAGCTTGAGAAGACCGGTTCCAATGTCGGCGATGAAGCTATTTTTTCATCACAGGTAAAAGATCTGTCCTCCATAGGAGACATTCAGATCGGCGTTATGTCCGCTGTTCCGGACAAGACAAAGAAGAATTTCAACGCGGTTTCATTCGATATCAATGAAGGCAGGCTCCGCTCCATGTCCATGGGAGTGCGCTGGGCTGACATTGTAATAGTCGGAGGAGGTGAGCTTGCGCAGGATATTTCCTCGCTGCTCTACACTCCTTACAACCTTCATCCTCTCAGGCTTGCCAGACGCCTGGGCAAACCTGCCTTCGCCTGGTCAATCGGCCTGGGTCAGGGGGACGAACTTGCCAGATGGACACCTGGTCAGCTTCGCAAATGGCTT
>DAOWNO010000129.1 GCA_030642525.1 Candidatus Aegiribacteria sp. | reverse complement strand
GCCGTCAGCGGGAACCTCCCATACAATGCACTCCCCGGACACTCCAAGAATATTTGCGACAACTTTTGCAGCAGAAAGATCAGGCAGCTGAGAAATAAGGATAGTTTCCTCTGAGTCCTGCCAGCCAGCCCATCGATCTCTGTTCCATTCAGAACAAGCACTATTATTGTATCCGGCGTAATCAAAACAGCAGCATTTTCAGGTTCATAGACCGATTCCGGTTCAGCGGGTCCTTCTGCTTCTTCGTTTTCGGACGGTACGCCAGGCGGAGGTATTAGAATTGTGAGGGAAATAACCGCAACGGCAAGCCCCCCTATCACCCATCTCCATGGAAACTTATTACCGGTCAACACAATCGTTCCCATTCTCAAACAAGGGTTTCAATTTTCTAAAGCTGTCTTCAAGCGATGACGATATCACTCTGGTTTCACATACAGTTGTCATGAAATTCACGTCACCGGACCACCTTGGAAGCATATGCAGATGGATATGTCCCTCAATACCGGCGCCGGCACAATTTCCGAGATTCCAGCCGCCATTGATACCCATACATTTCAATCCCTCGGCCAGAGCCTTCTCACATTTGACGATGAGCCGGATCATAGTATCCAGCTCTGATTCCTGAAGGCTGGAAAAATCTCCGGCATGTCTGAGCGGAACAATCATCAGATGACCGTTGATGTAAGGGAACCTGTTCAGCACTATGTAGAATCCATCTGTGCGAAAAAGAACATAATTCTCTCTGTCATTTTCCGTTTCGACACCAATTCTGCACAGTATACACCCTTCATCGGGATTGGAACTGCTTACATAAGAATCTCTCCATGGTGCCAGTAATCTATTCACCGGTTTCCACTCCACCCTTTAACAGTGAAGGGTTCCAGAACTGTTCCTGCCGGGAGAACAGTGTCAACTATCACGCATCCATCGCCTAACACGCATCCATCGCCAATCAGTGTCATTCCTGAAAGCCTGCAGGACCTTCCAATGGAAACATTATCTCCAATCGTAACGGATTCCTCAATCCACACATTATCGGGGTCCGGAATAATAACTCCCTGGATGAGATGTTTGTTAACTACCCGTTTGCGTAAATTGCCGGTTGCTTCCGCAAGCTGAATACGATCGTTTATTCCTGCAACTTCCTTCCAGTCATCCGCGACAACAGCTATGCTGGGTATTCCCTTTTTACCGGCTATAGAAATAGCGTCAGTCAGGTAATACTCCCTCTGGTCATTGTCTGTAGTAATGCTCTCAAGAAGGAGAGGTAGAATAGAACCATCAAAAGACATGATACCGGTATTGATTTCCCCAATTGAAAGCTGCTCAGTCGTTGCGTCTCTTTCTTCAACGATCAGAGAGAGAATGCTCCCTTTTCTGACTATCCTGCCATATCCTGTCGAATCCGGAGGAAAAGTTGTGAGAACAGCGATTCCAGCATCAGCTTTCCGGCGACTTTCCGCCAGTTCGGTTATAGTATGACTTCTGAGAAGAGGTACATCTCCGAGCAGGACGGTAACGTCGTCTGCGATAATATCCTTTAATCCACATGATACGGCATGTGCGGTTCCAAGCTGTTTTTCCTGTACAGCCCACGGAATGTCTTCATTCTCAAGAAGCGGTATTACACTTTCCCTGCCATGACCGACAACTACGACCGGTTTTTCAAAACCGGCTTTCATTGCCTGGTGAACTACGCGAATGAGCATTGGAACTCCCAGTACGGGATGCACAACTTTGGGAAGAGGTGATTTCATTCTTTTGCCCTGACCTGCTGCCAGAATGACGCAAAGTGTCATAAATCAAGCAATTCAGGGTTGAGATTTTCGACATCAGCAACTACTACCCTGGGTTTGGGAGGAGTTTCGTCTCCATTGACCCATACGTACTGCAGAATAATCACTCTGTCACCCGGATTGACGAGTCTTGCGGCAGCTCCATTGATGCAGATTATACCGCTTCCTCGAGAACCTTCAAGAACATATGTCTCAAACCTGGAACCCGTGGATAGATCAGCAACCTGTACTCTCTCACCGGGCAGAATTCCCGATATATCAAGCAATTCTACATCGATTGTTATGGATCCAACGTAATCAAGGTCAGCTTCGGTAATAACCATTCTGTGAAGCTTCGATCCCAGAAAACACCTTTGCACGATCAATCCTCCTTATAACTTGCACCCGGATCAAGAACGATGTTGTCAATAAGACGAGTTTTGCCAAAACGAACCGCAACAGCAAGAAGCCCTGGACCATCAAGTCTTTCTACAGGCTTCATTGTATCCTGATCGACTATCTCCAGATACTGAACAACTGCGAGGGGGGATTTTGCAATAATTTGCCGCGCAACTTCACAGAGTCGTCCGGTATCCCTCTCTCCCTTACCGGCCAGTTCAGCAGCTCTGGAAAGCCCTCTGAACAGGGCTGCCGCCTGTGTTCTTTCGACAGGTCGAAGATACCTGTTTCGGGAGCTCATGGCCAGACCATCGCGCTCTCTGTATATGTCGGCTCCAACAATCCTGATATCGAATCTGAGGTCAAGAACCATTCGCTTGATCACAGCGAGCTGCTGCGCATCCTTCCTTCCGAATACCGCTATGTCCGGCTTTACAATTCCAAAGAGTATTGCGCATACCGTTGACACTCCATCAAAATGACCGGGTCTGTACTTCCCGCAAAGAGTATCGGTCAGATTGGAAACATGCACGGAAGTCGAAAATCCTTCCGGATAGATTATATCCTTTTCAGGATAGAAAACTGCATTAGCACCGACTTTCTCAAGTTTGTCAATGTCATCCCTGAGTGTTCGCGGATATGATTCAAAATCCTCATCCGGACCGAACTGAGCCGGATTCACAAATATTGATACAATGACGGTGTCGGCATGCTCGAAAGCCTTTGAGACAAGGCTCAGATGTCCCGGGTGAAGTGCTCCCATAGTTGGAACAAAACCAATGATTCTCCTGCTGCATCGCCATTCTTCGACTGTTTTCCGCACTTCTTCAGCCGTTCTGAGAACCACTACGCTCATTTCCGGACGCCAAGCCGGGGAACATAACTCTGAATTCCGCCAGAAAAATTTCTGACAGCTTCAAGGAGACCCTGGAAATCTTCACCATTCTGCTTGAAATTCGCATGGTCGGTATTTACGACGAGCGTCGGGTGGATCTGTGCTCTGAAAAAGTAATCATTGTAAGCATCCGTGAGTTTTTCAAGGTATGATTGACTGATATCCGTTTCAAAAGGTCTGCCTCTTCCAGAAATCCTTCGAAGAAGTGAATCGCAGGATCCCTGGAGATAAATGACCAGATCCGGCTGCGGTATTTCTTCAGCAAGTATTAAGGACAGTTTCTCATAAAGCATGAATTCGTCATCACTCAGATTGATGGAAGCGAATATCCTGTCTTTTGCGAACATGTAATCAGCAACAATCATCTTCTGAAACAGATCCAGCTGGGCCAGCTTTTTCTGCTGTTTGTACCTGCTGAGCATAAAGAATATCTGCGTCTGGAATGCCCACTTTTTTCTTTTCTTATAAAAGCGTGAAAGGAAGGGGTTCTCCTCGACTTCTTCCAGCATTGTACCGGCGCTCCACCGGGAAGCAAGAAGAGTACACAGCGTTGTTTTGCCTACACCTATTGGCCCTTCAACAACTACATATCTGAATTCTGGCGTCAGCTGGAAACCTCCCAGAAGCAACCTCTTTCAGGCATCTCGAATACTTTTTTTATCTTGCTGTCATCGGGACAAACTTCAAGGAGTTGCGCCGGAGTAGAACCCAGACCGGGTAAAACATCGTTCCAGACTTCAGCCAGAGGGACAAGAACGAATTTTCTCAGATGAAGTCTCGGATGAGGCAGTATCAGATTCTCTTCTTCCATAACAATATCTTTATAAAGAAGCAGATCAATATCGAGAGCTCTGGCTGTACCTTTCTTTCGTTCAGAAGAACCCAGGAAAATCTCCGCTTCCCTGCAATCTTTATGAAGTTCTAATACAGGTCCATAGTATACTCCCGCAAGAACACAGTTATAAAAATCTTCACCGCCTACGTTATCTAAAGGCTGAGTCTCATACAACCCGGAGAGTTTAAATATTCCCATCCTGGATCGCGAAAGGAGGAATCGAACTCCCTCCAGAATATTGTGAGTTCTATCTCCCAGATTACAACCCATTCCAATCGCGAACTCAGGCATAGCTGCCACCCCCCATAGTTAACAAAACTGATTCAATTTTCAACGAAACCTGTGGAAAAGGCTTGGTCACGGTTACTTTCCATTTGCCGGCGGGATATTCTTCCATAAGAGTATTGAGAATGTCAGAAGAAAGTTCCTCAATATAATCGAATTCCTTTTCCGAATATCTTGTTAGCATTTCGCATATGTCAGTGTAATCAATCGACATACTTTCTGTCATCTCTCCTGACCATACTATATTCACAGGAATATCACGGCTTGAAATTTTCTCGAATGGCTCATTTCCAAGCTTCAGCCGGATAATCACATTCTTAAGGACAAGCTGCCCCTTCATTCAACACCTTTTTTCAACCAGGCTCTTATTCTGTGACTGAAGAGTTCCTTCTGCTCAAGTCTTCCGATAGCCTTGTGGATAGATTCTTCAGATATTGTAAGAGCAAATCGTATATAGCCCTCACCGTAAGTACCGAATCCGCTTCCAGGTGTTACTACGATACCGGTCTGCGTGATGAGTTTGCGTGCAAATCTCATTGATTGAGTTTCTCTGGGGAGTTTTACCCAGACATAAAACGTTCCGGGTGAATCGCAGACATCCCAGTCAAGTTTTTTAAGCCCGTTCACCAGTATATCTCTTCGCTTACTGTAAATGTCGAAATAGCCGGAGGTGTATGAAGATAGTGCTACCTCAGCAGCCTTCTGAACAGCTGTAAAAACACCAGAATCTATGTTTTCCTTTGCGCTCACGAATGTCCGGATGAGTTGTGAGCCTCCTGCTACAAATCCCGCTCTCCATCCTGTCATGTTAAAGGTCTTGGACAGGCTATGAAATTCAAGACAGACATCTTCTGCGCCTGGAATCTGCAGGAAGGAACACGGGGGGTTCCCGTCGAAACGGATATGACTGTATGAGTTGTCACTGACAATCAGAATATCCTCTTGCCTTGCCCAGTTTACGATTTCCCTCATCTGGTCGAGCGAAAGAACAGCACCGGTGGGATTATTCGGATAATTAAGGAATATCATTCTGGTACACGCAATGATCTCAGAACTGATGGAACTGACATCCGGTACAAATGCGTTCTCTCTTAGAAGAGGAAGATCAACAGGAACAGCATCTGCGAGAATTACTGATGCTCTGTATACTGGATATCCCGGATTCGGGACAAGAGCAATATCCCCTGGATTGCAGAAGAAAAGCGGAACATGGGCAATACCTTCTTTTGTGCCTATCACTGAACTGACACCAAATTCTTCACCGATCTCGACACCGAACTGTTCTCTCATCCATTTTTTTACTGCATACAAGAAGAATTCGCTTCCCGAACCGTTGGGATACCTGTGAAATGAAGGCTCTGCGACAGCTTTTTTCCCGGCATCAACTATATGCGATGGTGTGGGGAGATCAGGATCGCCAATTCCGAAATCAATCAGCTCCATGCCCTTTTTCAGTGCTGCTTCCTTCTGCCTGTCTATCTGAGCAAAAAGGTAAGGAGGCAGCATAGTAACACGTTCAGAAGCGGATATTACAACACGTTTTCTTCTTCTGTTTTCCCTCAAACCGACCTCTTCCAGACATTCGAACCCTCAGAAGACAACACACCATTCAGAACCATTACAGGAATATGAGCCATGAATTCACAATTTCCCATATTCTTGAATATATGAGCATGTCTCCCTTTTAGTAAGACCGTGATTACAGCTTCTCATGGATATCGATAAATGCGCAGGAATGGAAAACAGAAAAATCTTTACTGCTGTCTGCCAACATATCGACTCAGCCATTCCTGGGTCTCCCAGAGTACGTGAAGAATTGATTCACGCGCCTGGTAGCTATGGCTCTCGAGAGGCAGCATGACAAGTCTGGCAACCCCTCCCAGCCCTTTCAGAGCCGCGAAGAACCGCTCGCTCTGCATCGGGAATGTTCCGGGATTACTGTCCGCGTCTCCGTGAATGAGAAGTATCGGTTCGTCGATCAGGTCCGCGTTCATGAATGGTGACATTTCGATGTATACATCCTTGGCTTCCCACAGCGACCTGTCCTCCGACTGGAAGCCGAAAGGTGTCAGGGTTCTGTTGTAAGCTCCTGTTCTTGCCAGCCCCGCCGCAAAGAGATCCGAATGGGCAAGGAGATTGGCCGTCATGAAAGCACCGTACGAATGCCCGCCTATAGCTATCCTCTCAGGATCCGCGACT
>DAOWNO010000299.1 GCA_030642525.1 Candidatus Aegiribacteria sp. | reverse complement strand
CAGAGGAAGGGATATGCTTTTTCTTTTGTTTCTTTCGACGATGATGGTTCCCCAGCCAGTGTACCTTGCTCCTTCTTATGTAATTCTATCCAAACTGGGATGGATCAATACGTATCTTGCTCTGATTGTGCCATGGACAGCAAATGTATTCAGCATATTTCTGCTCAGACAGCACTTCAGAACAATTCCGTTATCGCTCTATGAAGCGGCTGTTCTTGACGGATGCAGCAGGCTCAAATACCTGTGGAAAGTTGTTCTGCCACTGTCAAAATCTGTAATCATTACAGTACTTCTTTTCAATATTATCGGTTCCTGGAACAGCTTCATGTGGCCGCTGGTTGTTACACATTCAGAGAACCTGCGAGTTCTTCAGGTCGGGCTTTCCTACTTCAACCAGGAACAGTCAAGCAATTTCCATCTGCTTATGGCCGCTTCCACTTTCTCTACAATGCCTTTGATAATCCTGTTTATCGCAGCGCAGAAGCGGATAGTAGCCAGTTACTCAAGATCAGGGATCAAGGATTGATGTGAAAACAGTACTTATTATTATCTGCCTTGCTACCGCATCCATACCGGCAGCGGAGAGCCTGTATTCCGAAGCTGTATCCTTTCTTCTGCGGCTTTCGTCTCAGGGATACACGGGAAGTGGAATTATGAATCTTGAACTCTCACTTCTTGTACCCTGCACGCTGTCAGTTTATCCGCCTTCCCGTTCAGCCGGAGGATTCTATATGGGAATGGGCGGGAACAATATTCTCAATCTCGGTCTAAGACTGGAGGGAGAGGACTGGTTCATAGAGGATTCCATGCCTGATGATTTGCCTGTTTTAAGACTGAACCCGACAGAAGTCGCTGAAGGAAACCGTCTTATCATCTGCGCAACGGACATGATTCGTGGCTGCAGGACAGATAGCGCTGTGGTAATCTGGGCATTTCTCCCTGTTTACAGGAATGGGTTATAATTATAGTCTACTCTATATTGAAGAATGATTTGCGAAATGGAGAATATCAATGAAGAAATTTCTGGCTGCACTCCTGTTAACGGTAATATTCGGTACTGCATCTGCAGGCACTGCGGGTTTTGCTTTTCTGCAGGTTCCCACAGGTGCCAGAGCCGTTGCCATGGGCGGCGCTTTCACCGCAGTTCCCGGAGACCCGATGGGTCTTTACTGGAATCCCGCAACACTTGCCGCTATGGACAAACAGATGTTCACCTCTACCTATACCGGTTACCTGATGGATATGCAGGCGGGTTTCGCCGGATGGATCAATCCCACCGGCGATGACATCGTTGGAGCATCAATCAACTATTTCTACGGTGGAAGCTTCCTGCGAACCTCTATGACGCATCCTACAGGCACGGGAGAGGAATTCAGCACAAACAGTGTTGCGCTGGGGGGTACTTACGTCTTCAGATTCGGACCTTCTTTTGCAGCGGGAACAACAGCTAAATTCGTATATTCAAACATAGACACCTACAGTGGCAACGCTTTCCTTGTTGATGCGGGAGTCTGGTACAGACCTTCATGGATATCACTTGGATTCGCGGTCAGGAACGCAGGAATCCAGACAAAAGCTTTCTATCAGGAAAACGACCCCATGCCCACTGAAGTGGCTGCCGGAGCAAGCGTAGAACTGCTCGATGGCAAACTCCTTGCAGCAAGCGATATCACTTACCCGTTCCAGGGGGATTTCAACGTTGCTCTTGGTGTCGAATACAATCCCGTGCAGATGCTGTTTCTCAGAGCAGGCGGGAACCTCCATGACAAAGACGCGGCAGACAACGCGGGGGGCAGTATTATTGACGCTCTCGCTTTCGGGGTTGGAACGGAATGGAACAGCTTCAACCTGGACTACGCGTTCAAGCCTTTCGCTGATCTGGGCAATATTCACAGGATAAGCCTCGGCATTTCTCTGTGAGTCACACCGCCTGGATCTTTTTGCTCGTTATTGCAGCATTAATGATTTCATCCTGCAGTCGGGAATCAAGAATTGAAAGCAGACAGAGAAGGCTGAATACTTTCAGATCCGTTCTTCCTCTGGAAGTTAGAAACGAATTTGATGAGATCACTTCCAGAGAGAATTGCGCGGATGCAGGTTTCCTTCTTGAGGAAGCAAGAACATGTGATATTTCTGTTGATGCCGCTATTGATTCAATAGTGCGCGCTGAATTTATTGATACGTTCAGTAATGAAGACATTGTATATTTTTTCTGGTATTATTTTGCGCAAGTTATAGAAACAGGTTCCGCAAGAGAACCCTGAGGGGGCTTCCGGTTCCCGCTAATCGGGCACCAATTGAAAACGGGCATTCCTGTCGAATTCCGGAATTGTCATTCGAATCAATTGCTTCGCCAGGAGGAGAACAATCAATATGTACAAAAAACTGGGTCTGGATCCCCCTGAAAACCCTCCAATCCGGCTCGACCGCACAAAGGTACGTGGTGAATTCGGTTTGCAGGTGGATGAACTTAGCGGACAGCACCTGTTCGCATGTTATCAATGTGGAAATTGCTCTTCCGGCTGTCCTCTTGCGCAGGAAATGGATATTCTCCCGAACAGAATTATGCGTCTCGCCCAGCTCGGACAAAAAGAGGATATTCTCCGGAGCAAAACCATCTGGATCTGCGCCAGCTGTTTCCAGTGTACTGTCAGATGCCCTAAGGGAATTGACATCCAGGCAGTTATGGACACTCTAAGGCAGATAGCTCTGGATGAGGGAGTAGATCATTTCGGTCCGAACCAGATCGATCCCAGACACGCGGCTGAAGTTCCTCAGCCAGGGCTTGTAGGAGTTTACAGAAAGCTGTCAACCTAGGGAGCATGTCCGACAATGAAGCATCAGCATAAAACCCACACAGCTGGCTATAATGCCCGGATATTATCGTCAAATACTTCCAGTATTCTCCTCAAATCTCCGAGCATTCTATCTCAGCCGTGAGTATATTCTGCTAAATGCACATTATCGGACAAGCTCCTAGAACTGGAGGAAACATGGCCAAGGTTGCTTACTATCCGGGCTGTGCTCTGAAAGAACGGTCTTCCCACCTTGACCGTTCTGCCAGAGATGCAACAGAAATACTTGGATTCGAGCTTGATGAGCTTGAGTCCTGGACCTGTTGCGGAGCCGTTCCCCCGGTCTCAAAAGAACGGATAATGAACCTGATAGCTCCATCAAGGATACTGAAAGATGTCAGGGATTCAGACAGGAATATGCTTAT
>DAOWNO010000321.1 GCA_030642525.1 Candidatus Aegiribacteria sp. | reverse complement strand
GTTGCGCGACCGGAGGTAATCCGGACAGAGCTCTGCACGCGGCTTGCGCTGTGGAGATGATTCACACTTATTCACTTATTCATGATGATCTGCCCGCAATGGATAATGACGATCTCAGAAGAGGAAAACCGACACTTCACAGGACATGTGGAGAAAATCAGGCACTGCTTGCCGGCGATCTTCTGCTGGTTGAAGCCTTCGGAGTGCTTCTCCGAACCCCTCTCGGTCCGGGAAGGGTTGCCGGAATGGTAAGGCATCTGGCTTCTGCAGCAGGCCCGGGTTATCTGGTCGGTGGTCAGTATATGGATATGTATCATCCTGCTGAAGCGGATATGGACTGGATCCGTCTGATGATAAAAGGTAAATCCGCTGCCCTTATAAGAGTCTCTCTGGAACTCGGAGTGCTGGCGGGTGGAGAAGATGATGAACTGATCAGCGAAGTTTCCATTGAAGGTGACCGGCTGGGATATCTGTTCCAGCTTACAGATGATATTCTGGACATTCGCGGCAGCGAGTCCGAGATGGGGAAAAAAGTCTCAAAAGATTCTGATCAGGGCAAGTGTAATCCCGTTTCGAAGCTTGGCCTGGAAGCTGCCGCATCCGAAGCTGAAGAGCTTTCACATGATATTGCCGAGGCTTTCTCAGGATTAAGCGGAAACTGGGAGGAAATCTCCTCGCTGGCTCTGTATCTTCCGGACAGGAGGAGATAGTATATGTCCTTACTGGATGGAATCAGCTCTCCGGCTGATGTTTCGAAACTCTCCATGGAGGACAGGCTTGTTCTTGTCGATGAAATCAGAAATAGAATAATTAATGTGATTCAAAGTACAGGCGGTCATCTTGCATCAAGTCTTGGTGTTGTTGAACTGACCGTTGCCCTGGTTTCCGTTTACTCACTGCCTCAGGATAAGATCATCTGGGATGTCGGTCACCAGAGCTACCCATGGAAACTTCTGACCGGCAGGGCTGATCGCTTTCATACCATCAGACAATCGGGAGGTTTGAGCGGTTTTCCCAGAAGGGATGAAAACCCCTGCGATGCTTTCGGGACAGGACATAGTTCAACGTCAATTTCTGCTGCTCTCGGGTTTGCTATGGCGAGGGATATTTCCGGGGAGGATTCTAAAGTAGTAGCTGTGATAGGTGATGGAGCGATGACAGCAGGCATGTCTTTCGAGGGACTCAATCATCTGGGACACATCGGCACTGATATGCTTATCATTCTCAACGACAATGACATGTCTATCTCACCGAATGTGGGTGCCATATCCAGGCACCTTACATCACTTATCACCGATCCGCGATATAACCTGATAAAAAAGGAAGTCTGGAATGTTCTAGGTAAAATACCATCTCTTGGTGAACGCGTCAGAAGCGTGACTCATGCGGTCACATCCGGATTGAAGAAAACACTCGTAACACCTGATACTCTGTTTGATGATTTTGGCGTGCGATACATAGGTCCTGTTCCAGGAAATGATCTCGCTGCGATTACCGGAGTTCTTCAGCGGGTTTCAGAGATACCAGGTCCGGTTCTGCTACATGTTGTAACTAAAAAAGGGAAAGGCTTTAAACCTGCCGAGCTTGACGCAACCGGATATCATGGCGTATCCGCCTCATTTACTGAAAAGAGGAACAGAAGAGAATCATTTACTTCAGCCTTTTCAAGAACGATGACTGATCTGGGCCGTTCCAATAAAAAGATTGTTGCTATTACCGCGGCAATGCCCGATGGAACCGGATTGAATGAATTTGCGGTCAAATACCCTGATAGATTTTTTGATGTAGGTATTGCCGAACAGCATGCTGTTACGTTTGCATGCGGCCTTGCGTTCGGAGGTCTCAAACCGGTTGTAGCTATCTACAGCACTTTTCTCCAGAGAGCGTACGATCAGGTAATACATGATGCTGCTCTTCAGAAAGCCCCCGTTGTTCTTGCTGTTGATAGAGGAGGTGTAGTGGGGGAAGACGGTCCCACACATCATGGCATGTTCGATATTCCCATGCTTCTTCCTGTACCGGGTCTGCGCATCGGGGCTCCAAGAAATTGCGATCTGCTTGAAATGATGCTGAGAGCTTCAGTCCTTTTCGAAGAATATCCTACAGCCATAAGGTATCCAAGAGGAGAAGAACCTGGTATTCCATCAGTTTCCCCGGAAACCGTATTGCCCGGGAAAGGCCAGCTTATGAGAGAAGGGAAGGATGTACTTGTAATCGGTGTGGGAGTTATGGCTCTCTTCGCCCTCAAAGCAGCAGATTTACTTGAAAAGCAGGGGATATCCGTTGCCGTGTTCGATCCCGTATGGCTGAAACCCGCTCCGGAAAATGACATTCGCACAATTGCCGCCGCATGCGGCAGAGTGATAACCGTAGAGGATGGAGCAGCAGAGGGAGGATTCGGTTTTCATGTACGATCCATACTGTTCGATCTTGATCTGCCTGTTCTCACGCTTGGTTTTCAGGATGAATTCCAGACTCACGCCACAAGAGAAGAACTGCTGACTGCGGCAGGACTGGATTATGAATCATTGATTGAGAAGATTGGTGATTTCGTTGGATAATAACAGTAACTCTATTCCGATTCAGAGCCTCTGTCTTTACGTAGACAGGTTCAATCCTCCATATGCCGGGCTGATTCAGAATATGCTTTCTATCTGTGAGAAATACGGCATTACGGTCAGGTCCGCTTCTGCATCTGCTGACCACCTCGGCAGTTTCGATATTCAGGAAAGTGATTTGTGCGACATGGCAATCGTACTCGGGGGAGATGGAACAATCTTGCGGGGAATGGATT
>DAOWNO010000073.1 GCA_030642525.1 Candidatus Aegiribacteria sp. | reverse complement strand
ATCTCTGGTTTGAATCTCTATCAGAGGATATCCCGGTTGAGGAGATGATAACGGTTTTTTCTGTTCTGAAGGAGAATAATAAAGAAGATCTTGCCGGAGAACTGCTTGAGCTGACAATCGAGGAAATGGAAAAAAGCGGAAATGGCAGGATTTCAGACCTGCTCAGAAAATCCGCCTCTGTCTTCAGTCATTCCGAATCCCTCAGAAAATCTCTGATAGAATCTCTCAGAGACGAATACCTCATGTTCCAGCCTCTGGAGAATTTTCTGAAGTTGAGCGGCCTGACAGTGAAGGATGCTCAAGTTGACATCTCATGGAACAAGTTCAGGAATCTCATGCATTACAGAGACGGCGGTTATCTCTTTCATCATGAATTCGGCCCGGGACGCATTATCAGGATAAGTCGAACAGCAATCACAATCGATTTTCACAAATCTGTAATGCATGACATGAAACTGGATGTTGCGCTTGATACGACCATTCCTCTTGAGCCTGATTCTCTCACCGTTCTGCGATGGCTTGATCCGTCAGGTTTTCTCAATCTCTTCGACAGCTCTCCAGAAGAATTCCTTGAGAAATTATTGCTGGAACCGTTCGGAAATCCGGAAGAAATAACTCCGGATGACCTGGTTCCCGTGTTCAAGGATTCTAAAATCAGTAATACGGAAGCATGGAAGCGTATGAGGAAAACAGCGTCTGTTACGCCGGGCTTCACTGATCTCGGAGATCGCATCGTACTCAGGAATAAAACTATCAATGAATATGACCGGATTCGCAATATCATCAATCGCAGAAAGTGTCCTGTCTCGGATAAGACAACGGAAATCCAGACCCTTCTTAAATCTTCAGGAGCACTCAACTCCATCCTTACGGCTGATCTGCTTGATGACGTAAAGGGAATTTCCAGCCCGGAGACAGGTTCTCTTTTCGAGCTGGCCTGGATACTTACCGGGAACGGTAAAACAGATGATTTCATGGAATTTTCCTCGAGGCATATTGAGAAGACCTCTGCAAGGGGTTTGAGAGCCGCCTCTGAAATTCATTCACCATCCTGCACAAAACTTTACCTTGAACTCTTTTTCTCGGGCGAAGCAGACCGAAAAGAGAAGCTCCGGCTTTTTATGCAGCTGAAAAAATCTCTCTGGGAACATTGCGCAAATTTCCTCGAGAAACATGACCCTGAACTGCTGAACGAATGCATCGGGTCTTTCCTGTCTGATCCGTCTGAAACAGACAGGTTTCTCTGGGCTCTCTGCTTTCTGGCAACACACGAAGGTTTTGATAAAACACCTTTCGATGAAAAACAGATTAAACTGTTCCTGGACTATCTGATCTTCGCCAGGGCAGACACACAGAAAAAGGTCATCGGTCTTCTCACGGGTTCCCTGAAAGAGAAACTCAGCGGATATCTGTCTTCAATTGATACCCGGAAATTGAGTAATTATCTCGATTGTTTCGATACAAGCTCCATCATTCACCGTTTCGGTCTGTTTCTTATGATCGGAAGAGAGATTTCGCAAAGGAGAGATTCAGGCGCCATAAGATCATTGAAACAGCACTTCTGGGAATATGACACTCTCTTTTCCAGCAGAAAAGCTATCGAAAAAAGAAAAGCGGATGCGCTTCATTTGAAGCAGGTTGATATTCCTGCTGCGGCGGATGCTATAGGGGAGGCTGCGTCCCATGGAGATCTTTCAGAGAACGCGGAATACGCTGCCGCTATAGAAAAGCGGGATCTGCTCCTTGACAGGCTTCGAAGATGGAACGAAGAACTTGATAAGTACCAGGTTTATCCTGCATCAGAGATAAGCGCTTCGATTGTTTCTCCCGGCATAAGAGTTGTCCTCGAAAGCTCGGGAGATTCGCACTCCAGACGTGTGTTTGATATAGTGGGGCCGCTGGACGCTGATCCGGAAAAGAGCAGAATCAATTACAGGGCTCCCGTTGGAAAAATCGTTCTCGGAAAATCAAAGGGAGATACAGTCATGCTTCCCGGAACCTCCGAGAAGAAATGGAAAATAGTCTCCCTGGAAATCCTGGAGAATCAGTAAGAATGATGATCTGCCAGAAATGCGGTACTGAATATCATTCCGAAACAATAGGATTCAAAGCGTATTGCGAGTGCTGCGGATGTTATCTACACGCGTGTATTCATTGCCGCATCTACGACCATGAATCTGAAAGATGCCGTTCTCTGACTACTGAAGCCGTCCGAGATAGAGAGGGTATTAATTACTGTGAGGAATACATGCCTGAATGCCGGTCTCCTTCTTCTCTGTCTGACGGCTCCGCTGCCGCAAGGGACATTTTCAATGAACTCTTTGGAGATCCGGGTCAAAAACTGAAACAGAAACGTGAAACAATTGATTAGTCCTGTGTCCGGGAAATGCAATCTCGGATTTCGAGGAACAATCCTGCTTATTCTGCTGACAGCAGGTTATCTGATGATTTGCCTGCTCTATCCGAAAGCTCTCCGGTTCGCCGTTGCGGGTACCATACTTGGCGGGATACTTATCGTTATGAAACCGCGGCCCGCATCCTGGCTGCCCTTTTTACCTCTGGTGTTCCTTCTGGGAGGAAGTACCATGCAGCTGGGAGTCTTCAATCCCTCTCTTCTTACTCTGGCAGTGTTCGGCTTCTTCGGTTTTTACATTGTAGACAAAATCGTCTGGAACGAACCTCTTCCACCCTTTCCTTTCACGGTTAAACTGGTTTTCATAGCACTGGCTCTTCAGGTGATCAGCATTGCCGTCTCAATACACATACATGGCCAATACTTTCCGAACGCGGTAAGAGAGGGAAGCAGTGTCTTTCTTTTCATGCCGCTGGTATTCATAGTTCCCGATCTCTGCCGGACAAAGGAAAATCTTCTCCTGCTGTTGAGAAGCCTTGTTCTGGTCCTTCTCCTGGCAGGAGCAGCCGGGGTTCTTGAGTATTTGTCACTTTCAGGTTTTTCAAGAGTGGATATATCCCTCGGATATCTGTACAGAGGCAGAGTGTCATCTTTCCTGGGCAATGCGAACGTTTTCGCTGGATATCTGGAGCTGGCAATTCCAGTGGCAGCAGCACTCGGACTCTGGGAAAAATCAATGAAATGGCGGGTTACCGCTCTGATTGCCGCCCTTCTGGGAATTCTGTGTATTCTGTTCACTTTCTCCAGAGGAGGACTTTTCTCTATGTCGGTCGGGGTCGGCGCCGTGCTTATCTATCGTTTCAGGAAACGCCTGTGGATACCGGTTCTGATAATCATGCTCTTCGTTGGATTTCTGGTGAAGAACGCGGATGTATTCGAACGGCAAATGAGTTTTTTCATGAACCCTGGTGAATTGATTAACCAGCCTACTCTCCTTCACCGGCATGTTACTTACAGGGGTTTATGGAATCAGTTCCTCGATTCGCCTTTTACCGGCGTCGGCTGGGGAGCAGAAGAATTTTTCTGGGGAAATACAAGGATTTACAGCTTCTGGGAGATAAGGCATTCTGTAAGCACTGAATCCATAAGCCATTTCGGAGGACTCAACAGTCTGTTCCTGACTCATGCAGTTCGGGGGGGGTTGATTTCACTGAGTGCATTATGCCTGATTATCATCGTGGCAGCTGTTGCCTCGCTAAAAGCGTTCAGGAAAGCGCATTTCCCCTGGGGAGTCGGTTTAAGCGCCGGGCTTCTGGGATTCGGTATACACCAGATTATGGATAATTTTCTATGCTGGCCGCAGACAAGCGGTTTTTTCTGGCTATATATCGGCATTCTGCTTGCAACAATATCCATTTTCAGCAAAACGGGGAATACTGCATGAAAGTACTTGTCGCAACTTACCATACGCTTCCGGGATACTCAGGTGGATGGACAACTCCTCTTGATCTGCTGGAGAAGGATTATGATGTCAGATACATAGTCGCGAGAGGCTTCGGTGGTTACTATGAACTGGAAGGTATCCCTGTTTACGGACTTCGGATGGTTTTCAGGAATAATTCCCCATCCGGATTAACCGGAAGGTTCAGGAGAAAATTGTCCGAAACCGCCTTTGGACTTGCTGTCAGGAGAGAATTCAGAATATTCCGGCCGGATTTCGTGCTATGCCTCGATATGCTCTCCGCACGAAGGTGTCTCTCTCTGAAACTGCCTTACGCTCTCAGAATTCATACGCAGCCGATCACCACACCACCTGCGGAAATGGAACGTCTGCTGAAAAGCGCTCTCTTCGCCACTGCATGCCCCAGCGTAAGTGTGCCGGACGTGGAGGTACTTCCCCACACTGAAGACCTTGATCGCTACACATACATCGAACATCCATCAGCAGAAGAAGTAGTGCTTGTTTCATCTCTGGATACCATTCGACGTCCAATGCTTTTTGTTGAAGGGGTAATGAAATCTTCCCTTAAGGGTACAATCGTCGGTGATGGCCCTCTCAGAAAAGAAATTGAGAGTGCATGCGCTTCTTCCGGAGGAAAACTCGAGTATCACGAACCGGTTCTCCGTACCGAGCTGTCTGCCTTTCTGAACCGCTTCCAGATAGGAGTCGCCTGCTACAGGAAGGTTCGGGAGATCTATCAGATGAAAGTTCCTGAATATCAGGCTTCAGGAATCTTTCCTCTTGTAATGCCCTGGACCCATCTCGCGCTGGAAGCTCCCGAACTTACAGGGGTTTTTGAAACACCGGAAGAACTCGCCGCCTGTATTGATGACACTGCGAAACATTGGCATGAGACTCTTGAGAGAAGGAGAAAAGGGAGAGATTTCGCTTTCAGATATTATCATGTAAATCAGGCAAAAAAACGTTTCAGAGAGATCCTCGAAGAATCAGGTCTTATCTGACTGATCTTTTCCGAGGCTCTTAATCTTTCGGAGAACCGTACGGGACACCTCTGATCCCAGAGAGATCATCAGGGCGATATATACCGTTGTTCCCGAGAAAAGATAAAGAATCACCTTTCCGAATTTGTCCGCGAATCCGGCATGCAGATCATACGGCGCTGCTTGTTTCATAAGAAGCATGGTTCCCGCCATTGCCGCTACTCCAAGAAATATTTTCAGGTGCTCACCGGCAATATCTCTTCCCTGAATATTCCCTGTTTTCTTTCGAAAGAAATAGAGGAGCAGCACGACTTTCGCGGATGATGAAATCGTTGTGCCCAGAGCAAGTCCTCCAATTCCCAGCGGCCCTATAAGAATGAAATTGAGCAGGATATTCACTATCATTCCCCATATACCGATCAGAACTGGCGTCGTTGTGTCCTTTAACGCAAAGAATGCTCTTGATACAACAGAACCGAAACTGAAGGACGAAAGCCATGGCGCATAGAACATCAATGAATATGCAACCATTCGAGAATCACTTATACTGAATTCTCCTCTCTGGAACAGAAGAGATACCAGAGGTACGGAAAGAACCATAAGAATTGCGGATCCTGGAATCATCAGGGATGAGTTCCAGTTGAGAAGAGTTTTCAATTCCTCTCTGAAAGATCCTGCATCTTCTCTTGCCGACAGGGATGAGAGGGAAACGTTGGCAAGAGTGGAAATAGGCAGCAGTAAAATGGAAAAAAGAATCTTGACTATCCTGTTTGCATATTCAAGAGCTGTAACGCTGCTCTCTCTGAGAAATGATGCGAGAATCTTGTCGACAACGGGCCCGAGAAACCCGAAAATACTCCCGCCGATTATCGGAAGAGCCATCCTTATCTGCCTTGCAAAGTCCGGATCAACAGGATTCAGCTCTATACGGAATTTGTAGTGAAGCCTCCAGGTTATGATAAGAAGCACAACAAACATTATGGCGGAACCGGTGAGCACGGACAGCGGTAGAACCATGATCCCGACGGACCCGCTCAGAAGAAAAACTATCAGCAGCGATGTGGTGATCTCAACCACCCTGAGAATTGAGGTCAGTCCATACCTTTTCTCAAAGTTGCACAATCCCTGTAGAACGCCGCTGAGAGCGCTCAGGACAAGGATGGGAAGCATCATTGAAAACATGACAGAAGCAAGAGAAAGCGCTTCCTGATCCAGACCTGGTCCCACGGCAAAAACGAGATACCGGCTCAGAAAGAACAGTGACCCCGTCAGGATCAATCCTGCCAGTCCGGTCCAGGTCAGTATTCTGTTGATAAGAGCTTCCGCGGCCTGGCGCCCTTTCTGTTCCCTCACCCTCGAGTAAATCGGGATGAAGGTCGCGCCAATGGAATGTGATATAACCTCTCTGACAAGAACAGGAAATACGAGGGAGACAGCGAACGCGTCGGTTTTCCACGAAGTACCGAATACTCTTGCTATCTCCACCTGTCTGAGGTAAGTGAATACAGCCGCGACGAAATTCCCTGAAGTCATCAGGGAAAACCCGCTGCCTCTGCCCTTCGATGAACCGAACCATTTCAGTAACTTCCGGGGCATCAGTTCCGCTTCCTGACGGGGAGAGATCTGTACACATCCATCGTTCTGCCGGCCGCCTTCCGCCAGCTGAATTCACCTGCTCTTTTCAACCCTTTTTCTGAGTACTCTTCCCTTTTACTGCTATCCAGCGCTATCGTTCTGATTGCCTCAGCGATACTGCCCTTTGAAACAGGATCAACCAGAAGCGCCGCCTTTCCCGCAATTTCGGGCATCGATGAAACACACGATGTTATTACTGGTGTGCCGCAGGCCATTGATTCAAGAACAGGAAGGCCAAATCCCTCGTAGAGAGAAGGATATATGAAAAATTCAGCCATTGAAAGAAGAGCCTGTACGTCTGCGCTGTCTATATGTCCCGTCAGGAATACCTTTCCCTCCGCTACTCCATTCTGCAGTTTCTCGAAAATGGGTTCTGTTTTCCAGCCGGTACCGCCTGAAATGACAAGGGACTGTGGAATAGAATCCGCCACACCATAAAAAGCGTCCAGCAGGCCTGTGAGGTTTTTCCGCGGTTCAAGAGTGCCAAGAAAAAGAAAGAACCGCTCCGGAAGAGAAAACTTCTTTCGGACCTCTTCCAGTATGGATTCATCTCTTATCGGTGCATACTCCGAAGGAGGGGCTTCATGAATGACTGTGGTTTTTTCAGAAGTGCCGGGAAAATTCTTTTCCAGTTCTTTCGCGGTGAATTCTGAAACTGCTATGATCCTTGAAGCTTTCTTCACAAAAGCAGGGTACATGAGATTAACCAGATGAGCTTTCCCTGTATGAAGCTCAGGATAAAGATATCCGGAGAGGTCATGGACTGTAAGTACTCCGGGAACCGGAAGAACCATGGGGAGCCGATAATACAGCCCGTGAAAAAGGTCGATTCTGTCCTTCTTCAGTCGAAGAGGTAAAGCAAGCTGGAACCATAGCTGGAATCGGGGAGAGGGTCTGTTCAGAACAACTGTTTTGAAATTGCCCGGCAATCCCATGTCAAAGGGGATCGGACGGTTTGTGTAAAGGAAGTATTCGTTCTCGCTGTCGATGGATGCAAGTCCTTTGAGCAGCCTCAGAATGTAGTTCGGTATTCCGGACATCTCCCAGATAAGCGGCGAGATTTCCATTCCTATCCGCATTCGCACATGTTTTCCTCCCTGAGTCGATCATATTCCTTGAAAGATGAATTTACTCCTCTTCCTGGTAAATGACCACACGGTATATGATATTCCTTCGATGAATGAATAATGAAAGGGGTCTGTATGCTGAAAGTCGGTTTCTTCCATAACCTGCCCACCGGCGGGGCTGTGCGGATCGCCGGGCAGCATATATTCAACCTCAGGAAAAGATTCATATGGTCAATTCACTTCCCTGAAGGATCAGCTGCTCTTAATCCCGATGCCGGAGTACCTCTGAATGTTCATCCTTTTCCGGAAGGAAGAAGCCTGAGTCCTCAAAGGAAAATTCTCGCCCCATATCTGCTGTGGAAAAAACTGTCCGCCTTTACCTGTCTTTGCTCTTCCGTGGCTGCAGAGTTTTCAAGGGAGGAGGTAGATGCGGTCTTTTCCTGCTCATCAATGGTCGTCTCTGCTCCTCCTCTTCTTTATCAGGTGTCCTCTCCAACTGTCTACATGTGTCATGAATATCCCAGAAGCCTTTATGAGAAAAACCTTTCCAAAACCAGAAGCAGGCTGACGGATCTCCTTATTCTGCCTGTTCTCCGCAGGGAAAAACTGATGGATTTGAAAGCAGCCAGATCCGCGGACATTCTCATTGCCAATTCATCCTTCATGAGTCCCAGAATCGAATCCATCTATGGAAGAAAACCGGTTACTGTCCGCCCGGGAATCAATACCGAGATTTTCTCTCCGGGAGACCGCGTCCGGGAAGGTTCCTATTTGCTTTCAGTCGGAGCCCTGTCCCCGTTCAAGGGTCACCACCTCATATTAGAAGCATTAAAGAAAATCCCGGGAGACGATCATCGCGAACTCATTGTGGTAGCCGACAGAAGAACCGGAAAATATGCTGAGAAACTCATGGCATCCGCGCGGAGGAGCCGTGTTAACCTCCGT
>DAOWNO010000058.1 GCA_030642525.1 Candidatus Aegiribacteria sp. | reverse complement strand
GGTTGACATGGGGCGGAGAAGACGGCGCCAGAATGGATATGCTGGACGGCAGCTTAACAGGTGCCCCGTCCACGCCTGATGTGTTTTTATCCAGACAGCATCTCGAGGAGAATACGATCAGAACAACACTCCTGCCTGACGATTGGGCATGGGTTCATTCAACTGGAAGTACGGGCACATGGAACTATTTCAGCTTCAATGCACCCTCAACCGCCGGAGACGGGTATCTGAGGCTGCATCTGATCTCAAATAATTATCTTGATCATCATATCCGGCTTACAATGAACGGATCCCAATTCTGTGATACAACCTGGAGTAACGCAGATGATTTTATTCTTCAGGTTAGGTGTTCAGAGTTACAGTCTTCCGGAAATAACCTGGGAATACAGATAATCAGAGATTCGGGGGAGGAAAACGTTTTCTTCGATTGGTTCGAGGTATTCTCCTGGACGGAAACTTCTCTTTCAGGGCAGGCTCAGATTCCTCTTGACTGGTGGCAGGTTCCCGGCCGGCAGAAATTCACGTGGGATAATGATTTATCAAATGCGTATGTATTTATGGTCGGAGGAGATGATCTTGCCGGTTTCATAACGGTGGATGATCCTCACTCGTTCGAATATGAAGTTCCGGATTACTGGGTTTCAAGAGAATTATGGATTTCGGGAATTGAGGATATGCCTTCACCGGTCAGCATTAATGAAGAGTCACCCGGAAGAATCATCAACTCAATGAGCGGTGCTGACAAGATCTACATTGCCGCCGATGAATTCTACACTGATATCCTTCCACTTCAGCAAACCGGTGAGCAGGTTCAGATAATCGCCGCATCTGAGGTTTACAATGAATTCAACGGTGGAGTGAGAGATCCCCAGGCTATCAGGGCAATGATATACACTGTTGTTGACACATGGAATCCCATCCCGATGGATCTGATCCTGGTTGGAGGAGGGAACTGGGATCCGCTTCATTTCATATCGGCCAGAGTATCCTACATCGATATCCTTCGCCGGGAATCCGAGACCGTTGCTGATGATCAATTCGTGATTGTGGGTGATAGCATCCTGCCTCAGATTGCGGTTTCTCGGATGGGAATAACCAACAGATCCGACCTTCAGCTGATTGTTGACCGGACACTCTCCTACGGGAACGTGGAAAACCATGGCGAGTGGCAGACTGTTGTTCTTGGCGCCGCAGATGATGAGCGATCTCCTCTGCATGGCGGTGATGAAAGATTCCATACTCAGGAAATGGAGCGATTACTTACGGATCACCTCCCCGGCGTACTCCGTCCTGAGAAGATGTATATGATCTTCTACGACTGGAACGATCTCTGGAAGAAGCCGCAGGCAAGAGAGGATTATATCAGCCTGTGGAGCAAAGGATCACTTGTTTCTCTGTATCTCGGACATGGCGGGTACGATCAGCTGGCTGATGAGGGTCTTCTGTACCTTGAGGATGTAGGTCTGCTTGCCTGTGAAAACAGGCTTCCGGTAGCTTTATTCGGTTCCTGTGACGTCGGCGCATTCCAGAATCCCGCATCTGAATGTATCGCTCAGCAGATAACCACATCTAATTCAGGGGGAGCAATAATCGCGAGCGGAGCTACAGGAGTAACTTCCGGACCAGGCAATGAGATCCTTCTGGGTGAGATCATCGATCGAATGTTTGCTGAAACCGGTCTCTCAGCTGATCTTTCAGTGGGAATGTGTTTTATGCTTGGCAAGATTGCCGCCGGATACAACAGTAACAATGCATCCAACGTCCTGTTTGGTGATGGAAGCCTCAGGCTCGCTTATCCATGGACTTCCTTCGATGTGAACACCGATACCCTTTTTACAGGTGAAGCAGCCCTGCTCAATGGTTCCGCTCCAAACGATGGAATCATACTTATAGAATCGTTTGAATCCTGTCAGCCCGATACCTATTATACTTTCAGACAGCATGAACCAATTGAATATCTCTCTCTGGCCCGATCCTTTTTCAGAGGAGCGGCTGTCGCCTCCCCGGATTACTCTGCTCCCATGTTCGTTCCGATTGACAGCGACACCGGTTCTCTTGCCAGAACTCAGCTGGTGTTTCTCAGTGATTATTCCATGGCCGCGGTGTCCACATATCCTGCGCGAATGGAAACAGGTAATCCGCTATCCGATACGACAGGACCTGAAATAGAACTCTGGATAAAGGGTTACAGAAATGTTGATGAACCGCATGTCTCAGGTTCGATTACAGTTCATGCATTGCTGTCTGATGATTCGGGAATAAATCTGCTTGGCAATACCGGCAGACAGCTTGCTCTTTATACGGATGATTCACCTCAGGATGTGTCCGGATATTTCCGTTATCATCAGGGATCCGGCACAACAGGCGAACTGGACGTTGAAATAGGATCTCTTGAACAGGGAGATCATCAGATTCAGCTGAGAGCAAGCGACGGGCTTCTGAATACATCCCTGGCTCAGATGGATTTTGTTGTGACTTCAACAGGTGAGTTCAGTATCAGGAATGTGTTTCCCTATCCGAATCCGTGCAGCGATGGAGTATCGCTCAACTGGACCCAGACATCAGCCGGTACTGTTGATATTTCCATTTTTACACTCGCGGGCAGGAGAATAATCAAGTTCGGGAACATTGAAGGAGAAGCAGGATATAACCAGTCCTGGTGGGATTGCATGGATGCTGATGGTGACTCTGTTGCCAGTGGGTCTTACATTTTCCTTGTTTCATGCACATCCACAGCAAATGCAGGTGAATTCTCAGAGATTACCGGTGTGATAGCGGTTGTACGGGAATCGCGTTGAAGTATATTTCATGCTTCCTGAACATGTGTTTTAATGAGTGATATGAATCTGTTTGATAGATGATAAGGTTGAACACCGGGGCAGAATGTTCTGCGCCTTGAGTGGAGGAATAATGATTCGAAGAATACTTTTTCTTTTTGCCATTCTGTCTTTTACATCAGTAGCATTTGCGTCAACGGCAAGTGTTGTATGGATGACGATTACCCCGGGAGCGCGACCAAACGGAATGGGTGAAGCTTTCGTTGCTCTGGCTGACGATGCTACAGCGTCATACTGGAATCCTGCCGGACTGGCTTTTGTAGATTCCACAAGGCAGGAACTGACCCTGCAGCACAGTAACTGGCTTCCGCAGCTGGCGGATGATCTTTACTATGAATTTCTGGGTTATGCCAAGTACCTCAAAGGATGGGGCGGGATCGGCGGCAACATCACGTTCATGTCCATGGGCGAACAGCTGGAGACAACTTCCGAAGGTATAGAACTGGGAACTTTCTATTCGTACGGAGTGGCCGTCACCGGTTCGTTCGGTACGGAAGTCACGCCCGGTGTTTCTGTAGGGCTGGGGTTGAAGTTCATATATGATCATCTTTATTACCAGGACTCCGGAAAAGGAACATCATTCGCGGCGGATCTGGGTGTTCTCTATCATGTTCCTATGGACGAGCTGGGCCTTGGGAATATCGGGAGATTGAACATTGCAGCCTGTCTTTCGAACCTTGGACCCAACGTAAGCTACGGTGGGAACACAGAGAACAATCCCCTTCCAAGAACGATAAGAGCCGGACTCGCATACATTCCGTTTGATTCTCATCTGACTCACCTTCGAGTAACCGCGGACTACAGCAAGCTTCTGACAAATGTTGACGATGGATTCGGTACCGAGTTCAAGGAAAATAAATGGGGTACCGGTGCTGAATTCTGGTATTACGATCTTCTCGCTCTGCGGGCGGGATATATCCATGATACTGAGGGAATATCCACGATTCAGGGGCCGACCTTCGGAGCAGGGCTTCAGTACAGCGGTTTCCAGCTCGATATGGCTTTCATACCGGTTGAGGAGAATCTTCAGGGATCAGGCAAGTACAATTCCAAATACTCACTGTCTGTAAGATTCTAGAATTTTGATGAAACTTCTCCTGTTTGTTCTGTCTCTCACATTGGCCGGTATACTGTCGGCTGCTCCTCCGATTGTCCACGGGGCCATGCCTCCTCTGCATGAAAGGCCTTCAGAAGGTTCTGCTATATCAGGTCCGGGAAAAGTCGAACTTGCTGATGATTCAATGTACGTATGCATGATCAGAGTCGAATTCCTTGAGGATTTTACCGAAGAGACATCCGGAAACGGCAAATTCGATCTGGATGCCGACCCGCCTCATGACCGGGTCTATCTTTCAGGCATTGCCGATGGAATAAGCAACTACTACGAAAGCATAAGCGGGGAGATTCTTTTCCTTTCCTTTGATGTTTATCCAGTGTCCGATAATGTGGCATACCAGCTTCCCCACCAGATGATCTACTATGGGAGTGATGAAAAATCCATTCAGGGAGCCTGCGAGCTTCTTCATGACGCGGTTGTCATTTCAGATATTGATATTGATTTCAGCCTGTACGACGCTGTCATGGTGGTACATGCCGGATCAGGTCAGGAAGCTGATATTTTCCTTGACAGCCCTGGTGATATCGGTTCGGTATTCCTGACACTGACGGATCTGATCAATTACCTTCCCGGAGCCGGGATATACTACACAGGTATTCCTACGAATGACGGAGTTAAGATAAAAGAAGGAATCATCGTTCCGGAACAGGAAACCCAGGACGGTTTCGGTCTTGGAGTTCTCGGAACCATGTGCCATGAGTTCGCTCATCAGCTTGGTCTCCCTGACCTGTATGACACGATGACCGGACATGTGGGAGTTGGCGGCTGGGACATCATGGGATATGGGCAATGGCTCATGAGCGGTTACTGGCCTTCATCACTGAGTGCCTGGTCCAGGATGTATCTCGGATGGGCTCCCGTCATCGAATTCACAGATGATGGAACCTATTCATTGACACAGGGTGATTCCATACTTCGTATTCCTCTTAACAGCTCTGAATATCTTCTTATTGAGAACAGACAGCGGGATCCTGACGGTGACGGCATGTGCGGAATTAATGAACACGATTTTGGCCTTCCCGGTTCCGGAATACTCATCTGGCACATTGATGAAACCCGGCTTGGCGAATACATGAGCGCCAATATGGTTAATACAGATCCCGATCATAAAGGAGTTGATCTCGAGGAGGCCGATGGCATACAGGATTTCGATTACTCGCTGCCGGATATTTACGGTTACGAGGGCAGCGAATACGATCCCTGGTTCCAGGGTGGATACGCCTGGACATTTTCACCTTCATCAGAACCATCAAGTGACGCCAGCTGGGGCGGGCAGACATTCGTTACAGTCGAAGTGCTGGATAGTCCTTCAAATACGATGGATGTCACTGTAACAAGATCAACTGTCTGTGAAGGCTGGCCTGTATACAATAATCCTGTAAAATGGGGACCTGTGATCTGGAGTGATCCTGACGGAAATGGCGACAGACTTGTCGTAACCACGTTCTCAGGATACACCCGTGCTTACCTTCCGGACGGTTCCGGACCCGAATTAATGGGTATGGGTGTTTCCACTCCTCCTGTTGTCGGCAGACTCGATGAGGGAACACCGCTTCTACTGGTTTGCAATGATATCGGTGAGATACATCTGAGAGATCCGGAATGGAACGAACCTGCCGGCTGGCCTGTTACTCTGCCGGGCTTCGGAGTTGCAACCGCTTCTTTTATCAGTTCAAGGCTTGGAGCTGTTGTCGTAGCTGATAATAACCATAGTGTACTGCTTCTCGACGCTGACGGTGAACAGATGGATGGATGGCCTGTGAGAACACCATCCCCTGTTACAGGGCTGGCCATGTATCCCGACGAGGACGAGCCCGGGATTATCGTCGCTTCGGCGGACAGCCGAATCTATTTATGGAATGCGGACGGATCACTGGTCAGCGGATGGCCCACCGCGCCTGGGAATGAGGATACCGGCCTGCCGATTGCCGCCGATTTTAACAGAGACGGCTCGGCTGAAATTGTTGTTGTCAGCGGAAACAACGTATTTGCATATGACAGATCCGGCAGTATTCTTCCGGGATTCCCCGCGAAACTCAGAAGCGCCCCTCTGTCTTCACCCTGTTTCGGTGATATCAATTCTGACGGCATGCTGGAGATAATTCTAACCATGACGGAAGGTGTTGCCGCGATAGGAGCATCCGGAGCTACTATCGATGACTGGCCGGTTCTGCTTGAACAGGACAGCCTCGTATACGCCTACAGCAGGAACAAAAGAGGGATTGGCGGAGAAGGATTCGCAGTGCTTTCCATGGATGACGGCAGAATTTGCGCGTTCGATGAAACGGGTAATCAGAGAGGGATATTCCCCGTATCGGTGGGTGACAGGCCTGTTGGCCGGCCTTTGTTATGGGATCCCGACGACAGCGGTAACTGGAGAGTAGCGGCTGCCGATTCAAGTGGAACTGTTTATTGCTGGAACAGCACTCTCGTTCCTGACGGGTGGTTCACAGGTTTGCAGATGTCCGGAGAGAACTGCTGGTGGGGGGACGATCTTCCCCCTGTTTCAGTTTCCGGCAACGTTCTTGAAAGCGGTTCATTCTACGTTTATCCAAACCCGGTCAGGTCAGGGAACGGGATCATCCGGTTCCAGCCCGGCAAAGACAGCAGATGGGAGATAAGAATATTCAACATGGGCGGTGATCTGGTCTGGTACGAATCCGGATCAGCCCCTGGGGGAGCTTCCTGGGAAGTCAGCTGGGATACGCGAAATCTTGCCCCCGGGGTGTATTTTGTTAATCTTTACATATCGAACGATGAGGGCTTCATAGATGCTCTCTTCCACGCAGCGGTGGTACATTGATGAGAATAAGAGCAGCGATTCTGTTTTCCGTACTCCTTGTAATTCCCGGACTTGCTGATGCTGTTTCAACCTCCAGAAAGGGTGCTTTGTTTCGCTCAGCTCTCCTTCCAGGCTGGGGACAGATGCATATAGGGCATTCCACGCGGGGCATCGTATTCATGGGCGTTGAAGCCGTGACCTGGATCGGCGCGGGTCTGTCATACCTTGAAGGCACATTTAACAGAAACGATTACAGGTGGCTGGCAATGGAAGAAGCCGGAATATCAATATCAGGAAGGTCAAGCCAGTTTATGGATGATGTCGGCGATTTTTCCTCCAGCGATGAATACAATGACTATATCCACAGAATGGCAAGGTATTACTACCCTGATGATCCTGATGCCCAGAGAAATTACTATGAATCCCGTGCAAGGTATGGCAGTGACGGCTGGTACTGGACATCAGAAGCTTCAAGGCTGGATTTCGCCGATCATCTTAGAAAGAGCAAGCAGTGGTTCAGACGGAGCATGTACATTGCTGCATTCGCGCTTGTGAACAGGGTGGTGAGTGTTATCGACGCCGCTCTTCTTGATGAGACTGAACCGGGAGTATATACATCCCTTGATTTTCCTGAAAGACGTGATTTCTCATCTGTCAGATTTACGATTGGAGCCAGATTCTGATGGTTTTACTTCTTCTGGCAATTGCACTGCCTGCAGCTTCTCCTGCTGCATGGGGAATTGATGGAACTCCGCTCGTACCCCTCATTATGGAGATAGACAGGCGCCATGATCCATCTTTCAGACCTTCCGGTCCTCTTCAGACCGATTCAGGGCATGAGGTCGGGGATACAATTAATTTCTGGTCCATCGATCACAGTACGGAGTATCCTGTTTTCTATCTTACTGCCGCAACATGCAGGTTTGTTGGAGAACAGACCTACATCTTTGTAGAAGATACCCAGTGGGAAGATCACTACGATCAGGAGGATGTGGATGTATTCGCCGCTGCTCTTGAGGACAGCACTCCTTCGGGGCCGGGCGGCATTGTCGAAACGGACACAGATGTCTTCGGGCCGATTCCTGACGCGATTGACGGAGATCCGAAGATATACTTTCTGGTGCTTGATATCCGTGACGGTTTCGATCCAGAGGAAGGTGGAGCGTATATCGCCGGATTCTTCAGCCCCTACAATCAGTTCACTGAAACTGAGGCCTATCTCTATTACGGCGGTCATTCCAACGAAGTGGAAATGATGTATATCGACTGTTTCCCAAGTAATGCAGCTGACGCATCCTTCACAGCTTCCCACGAACTTGTGCATCTCATCCAATGGGGAATCGAACCTTTCAGTTCAGAGGAACTCTGGGTAATCGAGAATCAGGCGCAGTCAGGTGTATATGTTTGCGGATATCCCGCCTTCCAGGTGGAGACATTTCTTGAAGCCGGAGGAGTAACTCCCATCAAGTGGACGAATCTGCCGTGGGACAGCATCGAATACGTCGCCGGATACGGTGCCGGATTCCTCTTTTTCTCATACCTTTATGAGAACTACGGCGGCGCTGATTTTCTTTATCGGTCTCTCCGGACATCAGAACGTGGAATCGGAGGGGTGGAGCATGCTATTCACGATGTAACCGGGATCGATCCCGATATGAACGGTATTCTTCGGGACTGGATGCTGGCATGCTGGATAGATGATCCTGATTTCGGAAATGGCAAATACGGATGGGAAGCATTCAGAATTGCCGATTACGACACCGTGAATTCCGGTAACAGACGGGGTTTGGACTATACAGGTCAGGTATTGCATGATCCATTTGCGGATTATGGGGAGCACATGTCTTCATATCAGGGGAAATACTATGAACTCGGCAGCGGTCTCACCGGAAGCTTCCGAGCGACAGCTTCTGGACTGGGGGACCTGCATGCATACGTGTTTGACGCTGCCGGGGGAAAACTTGAAACACTTGATACAGGCGCAGCAAACGATGTTGCTGTTGCCCTGCCCGCCGAGGGCACTGTCCTTCTTCTCTGCAGATCATTCGCAGGCCTTGATCTTGATGTGTCATCCGGATCTGTAACTGATTCAATGGGGGAATTCACTTTCTATCCTCAGCCATGTACCGGGACTCTTTATT
Organism: Candidatus Aegiribacteria sp.; assembly: GCA_030642525.1. Lineage (GTDB taxonomy): Bacteria > Fermentibacterota > Fermentibacteria > Fermentibacterales > JCC-6 > Aegiribacteria. The sequence goes on along the minus strand of DAOWNO010000058.1, from coordinate 293 downwards.
TCCAGTTCTATTCGAATGCCGGAGATGCTGTTCTGTCGATATTTACTCTGTCAGGTGAATATGTGGAGAGTGTGAATTTCGGAAATATCGTTTACGGGGAAACGACTCTGGCATATAAAGGAGCTTCTTCTCTCGCTTCAGGAACGTATTTCTTCAGATTCAGTTTCGGGAACACGATTGAAACCGGCTCGTTTACCGTTGTGCGGTAATAATTTCCCTTTCCTGACTGCTCTTCTTCTGTTTCTATGCCCCATATCTCAGGCGGAATCGTACCAGCGGGAAATCAGCTATCT
>DAOWNO010000139.1 GCA_030642525.1 Candidatus Aegiribacteria sp. | reverse complement strand
GTTGACCACGCCTTCATTGTAAGTGTTCGTTCCCAGTGTTCCGTTACGATGCGCATCGACATTTCAGTGTAGCTGTCATCGCTTCTGTAAAGCTGGTCAAGGGAATGTACAAGTTCGTCGATATCGGGCTGTGAACAGGCTATGGAAATGAAACCCGGAATGAACATCGTCGCAAAGATGATTGCCGTATATTTCATACGCTTTTCCCCTCGGGAGCGAGCCCTATGAAAAGAACCTCAAGCATTTTCTCAAGGGATTCCATCAACTGTTCCGAAGTCCTGTTCTCATCTGCCGCGTACCACATGAGCGCGGTACTGACGATTCCGTATATCACCATAGACGTATGTTCGATGTCCGTGCCTGATTTGAGCCTGCGGCTGTCTATCAACTCCCTGAGCAAACTCTTCAGGCCCGTCATCAGCGTCTGGCCCTGCTTAATGAGATTATTGCTGATAGGTTTGTTGCTCCATGTTTCTCTCATCAATTCGCGAACAAGCCTCTTGGGATACATAGACAGGCTTTTCATAAAAGTATCTGCGTACTGTTTCACGATTTCAATCACTGTACAGGTCTCAGAGATATGGAAATTTTCATTCAAAGCCTCCGATGTGTCATCGGCGGTGATGGCAAGAATTATCGCGCTTTTTGATTCGAAGTAGTTGTACACCGTTCCCACCGCAACCTCAGCCTCTTCAGCGATTGATTCTATTGTAGTTCCATCGAAACCTTTGCTGAAGAACATTTCCCTGGCTTCTTTAAGTATTGCTCTTCGGGCTCGTTCCTTCTTTATCTCCCTTAATCCCATGAATAACCTCCAAATATGAATATGTTCATAAATATAACATATTCACAGAAAGTCAATCCTGTTTTCAAAATCTGAATTTTCATGATTATCTATTATTCCGTATTAGCTGCTGACAATTTTATCAAGGAAATCGGCCAGATTGCGGATATTCGAGCGCATGTCAAAAATACGGGCTGAAGCGATAGGATCAGTGGGACCTTTAAGCTGACCTGAATTCCAGTCACTGTAAATTCTCTGAAGTGTTTCAGTTACTTCTTCCGGATCAGGCTCGGAAAAATAACCGCCCCGCATTTCTTCAAGAAAATCGGCCATATCCCCTTTTCTGGACAGAATTAAAATTGTTTTTCCGGCCGTTACATATTCTGCAAGTTTCGCGTTATTCTTAACTTCGCATCCGGGACGGTCTGCAACGCAGGTCATCAGTACATCAGCTTCGAGCTGGTATTTCCGAACTTCATCCGCAGATACTCTATCGACAAACTCAACTACGCTTCCTGACCTGCCGGATTGCAGTCTGGCTTTAAGTCCCGGATCAAAGGAACCAACGAATACGAATCTGACTTCCGCTTCAGGTTCTGCTGCAAGAAAGCCTTCTATTCCATCCGGCAGGTAAAGCGGAGCGAGGAATCCTATAAGATTTCCCGTATATGTAATTGTCAGCCTCTTGTCTGTCCTGTGGATACCGCCGGTTGTGTCAGGCAGTTTCTCGGGATCATATCCATTAATCACCTCTGTACAGGGCGGACAGCTGTAGCCGTATCTGTCAATGAAGTATTTCGAAGAAAGCGGAGTAGTCGTGATTATACCATCTGCATTACCCACTACAGCCCTTTCGAGTAAACTGTGAATCCACTTTATGGGACCGGGCGGATATTGCATATATGAATCGTATATCCAGAGATCACCAAAGTAAGGAATCCATTTTATTCCCGTAATCCTGCTGATAAGCCAAGCGTGTAGATGGAGAGAATGGTGCGGACCTGCCGATAGAATAACTTTTGCATTTGTATCACGAACAAGTTTTATGCCGGCGGGGACGACATCAGGCATCCAGGTGATTGCTCTGTCAGGAATGAGGGAGTAGAATTTTAAAATATCCCAAGGGGTAATCCGATTTCCTTCTCTTTGAAATGAACCGGTAAGCTGAGTATTCTTTTTTCCCGTAAGTTTCCTCAGAACAGTCATTATATCAAGGTGACGCACTCTTCTTATGATGGTTTCTTCAGGTATTTTTTCAAGGAGTGTATAATCCAGTGGTAACCCCCTGGGTTCAGCGGATGTCAGTACGCTGAATTTCCAGCCGAATCGCGGCAGATACTTGGGCAGTAAAACATTCCTGGTATTAGCGCCGCTGCTTAGGGGTGGGAACGAATATGCGAGATACACAAGGCTGTTATCCATGAGTTAATCGACTATTTCCAATTTCATTTGACATATTACGATAGTGTAACGTTGCAGGTAGTATAGTTGATACCGCGTGAATATTCAAGAAATTATGCAATGAAAGTCAATATGAAAATAAGTGTAGTTATACCTGTCTACAATGCGGAAGAGTTTGTTAGGAGTGCAGTTGTGTCTGCTCTTGATCAGGCAGAAACGGCTGAAGTAATACTTGCTGAAGATAATTCAACTGACGGTAGCATTGCTGTATGCAGATCCCTTGAGAGGGAATACCCGAATGTATCGCTGATCCGCCATCCTGATGGAGAAAACCACGGGGCTGGAGCGACCAGAAACCTGGGAGTGAGAAATGCTTCAATGGAGTATCTGGCATTTCTTGATGCTGACGATTTTTATCTTGCAGATCGATTCAAGGTTGCTGCGGAGTTATTCGGAAAGCATAAAAGTATTGACGGAGTATACGAAGCCATAGGCGTCTGCTTTGAGGATGATGAAGCTGAGAAAAAGTGGATTTCCCACGGGGAAAACGACATTACAACCTTACCGGAACGTGTTTCTCCGGAAAAACTTTGCGATCTGCTTCTGGGAAACAAAAAAGGGACATTCAGCCTTGATGGTCTTACAATCAGGAAAAGCATATTTGATAAGTGTGGCTTTTTCTTCGAGAATCTTAGATTGCATCAGGATTACGCCATGAATATTCAAATGGCTCAGTTCGGAAGACTTTATCCGGGCAGGTTTAATACTCCGGTTGCCATGAGGAGGGTTCACAGCGGGAACAGAATCCTGTCTGATTATAACCGATACTTTACCAACAATCTGATGTGGGAAACTCTCTTTAAATGGGCAATTGAAAATAGATTGCAGACTGAAAGAACAGCCGCAATTTTTCTGAATCACCTGTACTATATGTATTGCATTGTTATTAACAAACATTCAGGTAAGAAATTGGACATTAAGGAATTGCAGCAACTTACTCTGGAAATTCTTAAACACCCGATTCTATCCGTCAGAGCAATCAGAGAGCATTTCAGAAGAAAGACCGGCTGATTATCCCCTCAGTAGTTTATCAGCACCGTGAATTTGTGATGAGTCCGGGCTGACAGCGCACATGGACGATGTTCATGATAAACCTTTCAGTCATGTTCCATCGCTGTTGCTGAAAAATGTGACTTACATTATGTGTTTATTTATACTCTTCAGTCATATTATTGAGTCGAAAATTTATCGAAAGACACGGTATGAGAATATCTTTTGTAATGCTGGGACTCAGGAATTTCAGTACCGGCGGATACTACTTCAATTTCAAAATGGCTGATGCTTTGCTTCAGGCAGGGCATGAGGTAGACGTTGTGCATTTCATGACAATACCTGAGAAAATAAGAGGTTCGCGTATTGGCGGGTCTTTCCATGTTTTCCGGCGGGTGCTGAAGTTCAATCCTGATTTGATTGTGATAAGCAAGAGCTACAGTTTTATGGTACCTTTGAGATTACTTTTGCTGCTGCGGAAGTACCCTGTTCTTTATCTCGTTCATCATCTGGAGTGGCATGATAGATCCTATGATGTATCAATAGTTAGAAGTAAAATTATCCGCTGGCTCCTTTCATGCGGAAATAAAATATGGGTGAACAGCCTGAATACTGCCAAAGATGTGGTGTCCCTGGGAATACCGGAAGATAAGCTCTGTATTATTCCACCTGGCTTCGAACGGTTTGAACTTATACCGAGCGGGAGAAAGCGGAAGCCGATACGCATTCTATCTGTCGGAACCCTATGTCCCAGAAAGGATCAGCTTACTCTTGTTAAGGCATGCGCGGGATTGGGGAATAATGATTTTCATCTGCTGATATTAGGGGATGATACGATTGATATCAGTTATACGGAAGCGGTTCTGAAAGAGGCGGATACCCCTGTCCTCCGTGAAAAGGTAACTTTCCTGGGTCATATTTCCCAGGATGATCTGCATGCATTGTATAATCAAAGTCATATCCTCGCGAATCTTTCGCGCTGGGAAGGATATGGTATCGCGATTGCTGAGGCTATGTGGGCGGGACTGCCGGTTGTGGCTGCAAATGTGGGCGCAGTTCCGGAACTTGTAACACATGGTGTTAACGGGTATCTGATAACTCCCGGCGATGTTGAGGGCTGTACAAAGTACCTGGAAGAATTGATTATTGATGGAACAATGAGGGAAAAAATGTCTATGAATGCGCACAGGAGAGCTGAGAAGCTCTTCAGCTGGCATGATACAGGAAAGGAGTTTGTTAGCCTTGCGGAAGAAACTGCTGGTCGCGAAATTCGGCGGAGAGAGTCTGGTTAGCAGCAGGGTCAGAAATATTGCTGCGAATCACTGTAAATCCCTCCTTGATAAAACTGAAAAACTGATCGTTGTCGTGTCCGCTATGGGGCGTAAAGGTGATCCTTACGCTACGGATACCCTTATTGATCTTATTTCAAGTAAATCAAGCGACATGGAGAAAGACAGGCTGATGATCTGCGGTGAGGTTATCAGCGCTCTTGTAATGGCCACAGTTCTGCGGGGTATGGGTATCAGGGCAGTGGCTTTGACTGGCTGGGAGGCGGGAATTTGCACGGATGGTGTACCCGGCAATGCCCGGATAGTCAGTGTCGATACCACCAGAATAGAGGAATCCCTTAAAAAGCAGAGAGTCGTTGTCATAGCTGGTTTCCAGGGGGTAGCTCCCCTTGGTTATCTCAATACGCTTGGCAGAGGGGGCACGGATACTTCTGCTGTAGTACTCGGAGTTGCGCTGGAGGCCGATGAAATTCTCCTGTATAAAACAGTGGATTCGGTTTACACTGCCGATCCTGATAAGGTTCCGAATGCCCTGAAGATCGAAAGGATTAGCACAGAGGATCTGAGACAGATGGCCTGGCATGGGGCAAAAATCGTGCATCCGAGAGCCTCGGAAATAGCGGGTGATGCAGATATCAAAATTGCTGTAATGTCTCATAATACCGGAGAAAAGGTTACTGAAATAGAGCCTTTTATGCTCAGAAGCGGTAAATATATAACAGGAGTGGCCTCCGGCCCTGATGCAGCGCAGTTCAGAGTAAGGTCAGACAACAGTTCTTCGATGCATGAGTTCTATTCACGAGCATTCGGTCTTGTCGCGGAGGCAGGCGTATCGATGGATATGTTCAGCGTCTTTGATTCATCGGCCATGTTCACCGTTCCGCTTGAGGATAAAGAGAAGGTTATCGAAGTCCTCAATTTCAACAACATTGACCATGAGACGATATCGCCCTGCGCGAAGGTATCCATAGTAGGGGCAGGTATGCACGGGATTAAAGGTGTTATGGCAAGATTTTCTTCCGCGCTTGATAAGGCGGGTATCGATATGCTCCAGACGGTTGACTCGCACGCAACAATTTCAGCCCTGGTTCTTCTGCGGCAGAGGGATGAAGCTCTCAGAGTTCTTCACAGGGAGTTCATTGAACAATGACGTTCTTATCCGTTATCATATTAGCTGTTATACAGGGGCTTACGGAATTCCTGCCTGTTTCCAGTTCGGGACATTTGGCCCTTGCCGGGATGATACTGAAAGTTCCCGAGGGTGATATTACGTTTGAAATCGTGGTTCATCTGGGTACGCTCATGGCGGTTCTCGCTGTTTACAGAAAAGACCTGGCGGAACTTGTAACTGGTGTTTTCAGAAGGAAGAAAAAATCACTTGTTCTTGCGGGACTGCTTATCATCGGTTCGATTCCCGCCGGTCTGGCCGGATTCCTCTTGGCGGATTCCATTGAGAAAAGCTTTGATAATCCCGTAATCGTTTCGGTAATGCTGCTGGCAACCGGCTGCATTCTCTTCAGCACAAGATTCGCGAAAGGGGGAAGCAGGGACAACCCCACCC
>DAOWNO010000318.1 GCA_030642525.1 Candidatus Aegiribacteria sp. | reverse complement strand
GGGAGACTGGATAGTAATTATCTATCTGCTCACAGTTCCATCTCTCAGTCTTATCATTGCCGGTTTTGCCTCAGGAAATCCTCTCGCAAGTCTGGGATCTTCCAGAGAGATGAAACTTGTTATTGCTTACGAACTTCCTTTTATTCTTGCGATGCTTGTTCCGGTAATAGGTGCTCAATCCATACGTATTAATGGAATACTTGAAGCTCAGTCAACCGGGATTTTCGCAGGAAGTATTTCAGGAATTCTTGCAGTTATTGTGGCGATATTCTGTGTGCAGGCTAAACTTGCTCTTGTTCCATTCGATATTCCCGAAGCGGAGAATGAGATTTTGGGAGGGCCGCTGATAGAGTATTCCGGTTCATGTCTTGCGATTTTCAGGCTTATGAAGAACATGCTCTTCTTTGTACTTCCTTTCTTCCTCATCATCCTTTTCTTCGGCGGACTGAGACTGGATGGAATCAATCTTCTCTGGACAGTTCTGGAGTACGTGGGATTCGTGGTGGTGATTACCGTTATTCGAAATACAAACCCCAGGGTTCGGATAGACCAGGCGGTCCGGTTCTTCTGGGGACCTATGACAATAATTGCAGCAGTTGCTGTGATACTGGCGTTAAATGGATTATAGAAGGGTACGGCTGTAGCTGTAATGAGCTTAAAACTGAAAGCACTTCTGAAATCGCCATGGGTGTTTCATCTGTCTACCGGCAGCTGCAATAACTGCGACATAGAAATTCTTGACTGTCTGACGCCCAGGTTTGACATTGAACGTTTTGGAATGCTTCTTGTAGGAAGTATCAAGCATGCTGATGTTCTGCTTGTTACAGGTTCGTGCAACAGAATGTCAGTCGAGAGACTGAAAGTTCTGTACGATCAGGTCCCTAAACCATGCCTGGTTGTTGCCGTCGGCACATGTACCGGATCAAGAGGTCTCTTCATTGACAGTTATAACTGTCCGGTGCCACTGGACAAAATAATACCGGTTGACGTTTACATACCAGGCTGTCCACCCAAACCGGAAGCTATGATAGCTGGAATTGTCAAGTTAATACAGAAGGTTGGCGGACCGTAATGACCAGAGAAGAAGTCCTTCAGGACCTCCGGGAACGTTTTGATGAAGATATCCTTGAGTTTCTTGATAAATCACCCACCAGAATTTATATCGATATCAAAGCTGAATCTATAGTCAGAATGAGTTTATATCTGTTCAGGAATCTTGGAGCTCGATTCCAGATAGCATCAGGTACTGATATGCCGCCTCATATAGAGATCCTTTACCATTTTATTATCGAAGATATTAACCTGGTTATTTCACTTCGAGTAATGCTTGATCGTGAGAATCCTGAAATTGCTTCTCTCGCGAAAGAAATAGAGGCTTTCAACTGGATAGAACGCGAGATCAGCGAACTGCTCGGAGTCACATTCACAGGACACCCTGATCCCCGGAGGCTTCTTCTCGCTGACAACTGGCCTGAATGTGTTTATCCTTTAAGACAGGACTATGAAGAGTGGGATGAAACCGCTGACAGGACAAGGGGGGTGTAATGGGCAAGACAATCATACCCATAGGTCCGTATCATCCTCTGCTGGAAGAACCGGAGTTGTTTACACTTACAGTTGATGGTGAAACTGTTGTCGATATCGATATGCGAATGGGCTACAACCACCGAGGTATTGAAAAGCTTTCCGAGGGAATGACCTTCGAGAACAGCACATTCGTTGTTGAGCGGATCTGCGGCATATGTTCCACAAGTCATCCTTTCGCGTATACCCGAGCAGTTGAGGATATTTTCCCAATGGTAGTTTCCATGCGGGCCAAATATATACGGACAATAATCGCAGAGGGGGAAAGAATTCACTCTCATCTTCTCTGGCTCGGTCTTGCCGGGCATTTCCTTGGCTATAACACACTTTATATGTGGGCCTGGAAGCTTCGCGAGGAGATACTTGATGTGATGGAGATCCTTTCCGGCAACAGGAACTCATACGCCATGTTCAAACCGGGTGGTGTCAGAAGAGATATTAAGACTGAAGATATCCCGATATGTATCAAGAAGATCAATTCCATTCTTCCAACACTTAATATGCTGAAGAAAGCAGTTATTGACGATCCTGTCCTCCACGCGAGGCTCAAGGGTATTGGGGTTCTTTCATATCAGGATGCGATAGATTTCAGTGCTCTCGGGCCGACATCCAGAGCTTCCGGTGTTGCTCGTGATGCCCGAAAAGACTCACCGTACGGGGCCTACCAGGAGATGGACTGGAACATGATTGTTACTCAGAACGGTGATGTATTCGACAAAGCTGTTGTTCGCATACTTGAGATGTTTGAAGCTGCAAAGATAATGAAATATTGTCTCAATAATCTCCCGGATGGCGAAATAGACGCAAAGATAAAAGATGTCCCTCCCGGAGAAGGGATAGGTCACGTAGAGGCTCCAAGGGGAGAAACTTTCCACTATGTAAAAAGCGATGGTACTAACAGACCTGTGCGGCACAAGGTAAGAGCCCCGACTTTCATGAATCTTCCAACTTACAAAGCGACTGTTATCGGGCAGACAATCTCTGACGCGACCATAATTCTGGCAGCCATTGATCCCTGCTATTGCTGTACCGAGCGCGTAGCCGTCAAGAATGACAGGGGAAAAATGCTCTACAACGGGCAGGATCTTGTCGGACTCAGTCGTGAGAAGACCGAGAAGATACGGCGCAGGATGGTGGGCAGATGAATCTCAATCTGATAATTGACGCTTTAAAGAATCCAAATGGGTTTTTTGTTGCAATTCCCATATCGATTCTCTGCGCAGCGTTTGCAGCACTCTTCTTTATTCTTGTAATCATTTATTCGAT
>DAOWNO010000170.1 GCA_030642525.1 Candidatus Aegiribacteria sp. | reverse complement strand
GCTGCAAACGCCCTGAGTTTCCTGCCTGAATAATCCAGAAGGGCGAATGCTATCCTCCCCTCGGATATATCTGATCCGGATTCTGTTTTCAAAGGTATTCTTCTTGGAAGTGATGGATCAACCGGGTCAATAATCCAGCCTCTGCCGGCTTTCCTGACAACACCGCTCAGACCTTTTCTGAAGCGCTCAAGAACGGATTCGACTTTTCCACTGCACACATTTCCATGAGTACGCGATTCAAATCTGCGCACCATGACCGTATCGCCATTCAGCGCACCGGAAATGTTTCTGTGATCAATCTCAATCCTTTCGTGTCCGGCTTTCAGAAATCCGCTCCCGCCCGGACGTATTCTTATGTTCCCCCGAAAAAAACCGAGTTCCTCCGGAAGCGCATATCTCCTGCCACCCGCACTGTGGAGCAATCCGCCTTTAACAAGAGATTCCACGGCTCCGGACAAATCAGTATACTTCCCATCAAGTCTGGAAGCTATCTGCCCGAATGTCAGCCGTAACGCCGGCTCATTCTGAAACAGAGCAAGAACTGCGTCTGAAGTTGATGAATTGAAGGTTTCGTTCAAATCTGCTGAATCCTGTTTATTCATGTCAGAGAGTCCGATTCCCGTTATTTAAAGGAACGGCAGCATAGACAGCTCCCTGAGCAACGCTCCATTCATCAAGCCTGAAGAAAATGCCGGAATGAGATGCCAGAACAGCAGCTGTCGCAATAAGATCAATTGTCGAAAGCAGTTTCCACTCTGAGAGATTATCCCTGGATGATCTGCTCCATTTCATAATGAAATTGACGGTTTCCTTTATTCGTGATACTTCCATATGTACCGAGCCGCAGCCGTTCACAGAAATTGTCGCCGCAGCGGATATGATTCCTATAAGTGAATTCAGTATCCATTTCCTGACCGGAAGTATTTCCGGGATATCACCGCTCCTGGTGCAGGTAAATTCAACAGATGTTCCACTGGACATATATCCCATTTCAATCACAGCCTTCTCATTCCCGGGAGTCCATAGATCATCGTTAATACCATAGCAGGAAGAATGAGCGGAGAGTTTTTCAAGGAAATTTCTCAGATCTTCAGCGCCTTCAAAAGCAATGGCTAGTTTTTCTTTTACCTTGTCTATGTTACCGGAGTGGAATTCCGCCAGTTCTATATTTCCCATTATCCTGGCAAGCATATTGTTCATATTATGGATGAAAAACGGAAGAAGAGCGCCGATCCTCTCCCACATGAAGAAATTTGAAAACATTGAACTCAATAAGGAAACGCAAATCAAACCACTTATCCGTGAGAGCACTGTGAAAGCAAAAGCACTTTCTCTCAGTATGATTTCCGGCTCGATCGAAGACCCGCCCAGAGCGAATGGAGCAATGACCGCCGAGAGAGATTCTCTTAGAACAGCTGAATCGGAAGAACCGGAGTAAAGTAAATTCAATTCGGAATTGTCGAAAGGGCAGATAATGATGAATGTTGAGATGTTCTGATCTCGCAGCTCGCTGAGATTTTCAATCACCCTGAAGGGAACAGGAAGCGATTCCCCGATACTTTTCGCAATTCTCCCGGCTTCACTGCCGATCAATGCTACAGTTCCGGTCTTCTTTTCACAAGTCACATTTGTCATTAATTCCCTTTCTATCGACTCTCAGACCTGACAAGAGGTACGAATCTGACAGGCAGTGATTCCTCCATGGAAAAATCACTTCCAAACCTTGTTATCGCAAGGAGTCGCTGAGACCAGGAACCGGCCGGCAGCACCAGCCTGCCTCCCGATGAACTCAGCTGCTGCTCGAGTTCTTCAGGAACCTCAGGAGGAGAAGCAGAAACAATAATTCCATCGTAAGGCGCGGCAGGCAGCCAGCCGCTATATCCATCAGCAGCGATAAACCTTATTCCTGAATCAGGATACAGTTCGAGAACTGCCTTTCTTGCTCTCGCAGCAAGTTCCGGTATCAACTCCAAAGTTACAACATTCATCCCCATGCAGGCAAGAATCGCGGTCTGATACCCTGATCCTGTCCCTATCTCCAGTATTCTGCTGCCGGGCGGACAACTCAGCATCTCAAGCATGAAAGCTACAATAAAAGGTTGAGACACAGTCTGTCCGAATCCGATGGGAAGCGGATAATTCCCATATGCCATAGAGGCTGCTGTTCCCGGCAATACGAATTTTTCCCGCGGTACTTTCATGAAAGCGTCAAGTATTTCCGGATTGGAAACGCCTGCGTCCGCAATGTCATGATTGACCATCTTCATTCGGAGAAGAGATGAGGAGTAGTCGTTGTTCAAGAATTCCCCCCATCCATTCTAGCCCTGTTCCTGATTTTTCTCCATTCAGCCATTGAAAGAGCGATAGCCGATTCTCTTCCGAATTCCGAGGGTCTGTAGAACTCCATTTCATCCATTTCATCAGGGAAATTGCTATGTGTAACCACTCCATTCGACTGGGAATGGGCATACTGATAACCCCTGCCGTAATCCAGCTGTTTCATCAACTCAGTGGGAGCATTCCGCAGATGAAGCGGGACAGGAAGGCTTCCACCACTCTGTGCAGCAGATACCGCTTTTTTCCAGGCTGTGTAAACGGAATTCGATTTTGGCGCAAGCGCCAGATAGCATGCCGCCTCGGCAAGCGCCAGATCTCCCTCCGGAGATCCAAGAAACCTGTATGAATCCGCAGCTCGCATAGCTACAGTTAGAGCAGAAGGATCGGCCATACCAATATCCTCGGTAGCAAAACGGATCATCCTCCTGGCAATGTAGAGAGGATTCTCACCGGAAGATATCATCCTTGCCAGCCAGTACAGAGAAGCGTCTACATCGCTCGATCGAAGTGATTTATGCAGAGCGCTGATAAGGTTGTAATGCTCTTCACCGGATTTGTCATAGCAGAGCGGGGAAGATGAAACAGCTTTGCTGACATGCTCAACTGTTATCTGTTTCCCGGAAGCCATACCCGCGAGCAGTTCCAGCAGATTCAATGCGCGCCTTCCGTCACCATCCGCAATCTCCGCTATTCTCTCAAGCGCGCCATCCTGAATACCTGAGGGGATCATGTCACGGAAACAATCGTGTGAAACAGCTCTATTCAGTATCGACAGTATTTCGGATTCTTTCAGTCTTTTCAGAATATAGACCGAACATCTGCTGAGGAGAGGCGCGTTGATCTCGAAAGACGGATTCTCAGTAGTCGCGCCGGCAAGAGTGATAGTACCATTTTCAATGTGCGGAAGAAATGCGTCCTGCTGGGCTTTGTTGAACCTGTGTATCTCATCAACGAACAGAATTGTCCCGGTTCCGTTAACCTGCAATCTCCGAGCATCCTCTACGATCGCCCTCACCAGTTTTACTCCCCCTGTGACCGCGCTGAATCGAACAAAATGCTGATCGGTGTATTTCGAAATCAGAAGAGCAAGAGTTGTTTTGCCTGAACCGGGAGGTCCCCATAGAATGAAAGAACCCAGCACTCCCTCTGTGAGGGCTTTCCTGAATGGAGCTCCATCATTCAGCAGATGCACCTGTCCGACGACCTCCTCAAGTGTGGATGGTCTGAGAAGATCTGCCAGTGGTGGCTTCAGATCATTACTGATTACATTGTCAAGAAGATCCATTTCAAGGAGAAAATACCTTATTCACAGTTGGAAGGAAAGGGAATGTGTTTACTCGGATTCACTGCCACCGAGTTAATATCTAATTCGTCAGACGCTTGTTAACTCCATGAAAAGGTCAAATCAGCTATCTGACAAAATATTCAAACAGAAATCAATTATCAATGCTCTTTAAGCATCGTCACAACCGCAGGCTCGCAGTTATCACTACCGCGTACAGTGTAGACACCAGTGGGTAGTCTGTCACCGCTGGAACCATACCCATTCCAGACACCAACTCCTTCAGAAACAGGAATCTCTGCCACAAGGCGACCGATCACATCGTAAACTGAAAGCTCAGAAACAACTCCACCGGTTACAAGGAACACAACACTGCCGCAGAAAGGATTGCAGGAAGGTTCTATGACAACAGGTTCTGTTCCCTGTTCTGAAGATTCTTCTTCCTCAAGCCCTAGACTGCTGGCATTGAACCAGCCGAAGGTGGGATAACTGCCGAAAATCGGCTCTTCTTCTCCCTGCCCGTATATCACATAAAGATTACCCTCGGAATCAACAACTCCGTCAACATTGGCAAGCTGCTCAGGATCCTCGTCACTGTGATCGTATGCTACTGTGGTTTCTACAAGGAGGCTGCCTTCATTGTCGAAAACCACATAAAGAAGTTTTTTGTACAGGTAGCTATCTCTCCATACCAGATAGAACTTCTCATGGTCAGGAAACGGAAGAAGAACCATATCCTTGCTTACTTCAAAGCTTGGAACTTCACTGACAACTAACCATTTATGGGTCTCCAGATCTCCGGTCCTGCCGTTAAGTCTCCAAAAACCATATCTGCTCGGATAACCGCTGATGCCAACGCGGCCTATTACTATAAGATCCCCGTTGCTGTCAACGGCAAGGCCGGGATATCGGGCCATATTACCTACATCATTCGTGAAATCATACAGTGGCACTGTAACATTACCTTCAAGATCGTACTGCATGTACATATAAGTCTGGCTACCATCACCAAGGATAAGATGAACCCTGTCTCCATCTACCAGAATCATGCCGATGATCCATGCTTCAGGAATCATCCAGGTGTACTCCTCGATAAAGCCAGAGCCCGGGGCTGGTGTCCATACTGCATAGCGAACACTCTGACCGACATTGCGAAGAACATGGAGCCTGCCAAGGGAATCCGGACAGGCTCGGATGTAGGGCAAGTCCGTGTACTCCGTGAAGAGATGTGTAGCAGGAGTGATCTCACTGCCGTCCTCAAGACTGTGAATGCAGTAGTAAACAGGATTGTATTCACGCCAAAAGGCTATCAGGCTATCAGCCAGTTGAACTTCACTTATATAAAAGCTGTTTACATCCCGAGATACCATTATCTCTTGAACAAATGTACTCCCATCAATAAGAAACACCTTGTAACCGATTCTGGGATCAAGCTGATAATCTTCCCACAGAAGATGGAAACGCCCTTGCTCATCTCTGAAGATCAGTTGAAATGGTGCAGTGCTGTTCGGCTCCTCTGTAACAACAATGGGATCGCTCCAACCTGGACCGACCGTTACATTAATGAGTGACAGAAGCAGCAGAACTATCATTCAAGTACTCCCGACCTTCCCGCATCATGTCTATGCTG
>DAOWNO010000240.1 GCA_030642525.1 Candidatus Aegiribacteria sp. | reverse complement strand
GTTCTATATGTTGATTCCGCAGATTCATACCTGCCTTCCATTTCCATCAGCCAGCCCACCTCAAGCAGAAGCAGACGGTTGTCCGGCCACATTTCAAGTGCGGCAGTCAAACAGTTGTACGCTTTTTCATATTCAAGCTGATATTCAAGAACAGTTGCAGTCTCAAGCCAGAGAGATATCCAGGATGAATCAATGCACATTGCTTTATTCAGTTCTGCCAGGGCTTCTTCATACTCTTCATGAAGAACCAGACAGTGAGCCCTTCCGATAATGGCAGGGATAAAAGTTGAATCGAGATCCAGCGCTTTCTCGAAGCTGTGCGAAGCCATTTTGATGTCATCCAGGATCATTGATCTGCCCAGCGCTGCCCATGCCATCCCCGAAAGCGAATCCAGTTCAAGCGCATTTGCAGCAAATTCTATCGCTTCGGTAATGTTCCCGACAACAGCTTCTGAAAAAGAGAGCGCTGCCCATGCATCCGAATCGGAAGAATCTGCTTCTACAGAAAGAAGAGCCTGATCACGGGAGCTTTCCCATTCACCGGATGAGAATTTCTCCTGCCATCCTGCTATGTTCCCGACAATCAGAAAGGAAAGAAAAAGTATATGCAACTCAGCCTCCTGTTATCGAAATGACCAGACCGGACAGTCCAAGCGCCCAGCAGTACCAGGCAAATATCGAGAACTTCCCTTTCGATAGAAACGAAAGTAAAAGTCTCAGCGCAAAATATCCGGTAACAGCTGAAACCACCAGACCAACGATTATCAGGGGCAGTTCTATACCGCTTTCCCCTATATCCCCCAGCTTCAGTACGGCAGCACCTGCAATCGCGGGTATGGAAAGAAGGAAGGAAAATCGCGCAGCCTTTTCTTTTCTGATGCCGGCAAACAACCCTGTTGAAATGGTAGAACCGGAACGGGATATCCCCGGCAGAAGGGCAACAGCCTGCGCCAGTCCTATCATGAGACTGCCGGTAATCGAAGGATTTTCTCTTCTGCCTTTCTTCGCGAATGTTAACCTTGTTGAGAACAGAATACAACCCGTAACAACGAGCATAATGGAAACCACAACCGGCCTGTCAAAGAGCTGCTCGACTGAATCTGCCAGCAGGAATCCGGCCACCGCTGCTGGCACCGACCCCAGAACAAGCAGACCAGCGAGAACAAGGGACTCCTTCTGTTTCCTGAAAACCCCTGAAACAAGGCCGACAAGATCTTTCCAGTAAACGGCAAGAACCGCCATGAGTGTTCCAACATGCACAACTACTTCAAAAGTAATATCACCGGCCGGGACATTCATGACTATCCCGGCAAGGGCGAGATGCCCCGAACTCGAAACGGGCAGGAATTCGGTAATTCCCTGAATAACAGCCAGTATGATTACTGTCAGGAGAGTCATTCTTCAAGAAACTCCCTGTGAAGAGCCCTGAGCGCAGAATCCCTCTGATCCAGCAGAACAAGAGCGGAAATGGTTGCGTGGGAATCAACACTCTGAAGCATATCGATGCCGGCCTGATCCAGCGCGGAGGAGAATCTTGCCATGACTCCTAAAATTCCATGCATCCCCGCGCCGACTATCGATACTTTTGCACAGGGCTCCACCGTTTCAAATTCGATCATGTTCTCACTCAGAACTTCTGATACCTTTTTACTCTCCTCGCAGAGAACCGTAAACATTGCAATGGAGCCGAATACACTGAACATGTCCATCGAAACGGAAGCTTCCGTTACGAGTCCGAATGCTTTCGAGTAAAATTCATGCAGAGTTGTTCCATCGTTTTTTCTGATTATGAACTGCGTTACATCGGGACCTGACGCAACACCTGTAATGTACTTCCCGCTCTGAATGACAAATGGTTCTATCTCTGTGACTTGCTCACCGGTGGAATGAGAAAGGATATTGATTTTTACTCCTGTATCTCCGGCAATTTCAGAAGCCGCTGGATGCACCACCTCCGCTCCCTGCCATCCAAGCTGACGCAAATCTTCAGAACTGATTTTCTCCACTCGGATGACTCCGGGAACTATATCAGGATCTGCCGTGAACACCGAATCTATTTTCTTATACAGCAGCACTTCTTCAGCACCAAGAGCTGCGGCCAGCGCAATGGCGGTTATGTCGGTTCCTCCCCTGCCAAGAGTAGAAACCGCTCCATTACTTCCCATTCCCTGAAAACCGGCAACGACGATACAATCATGCTCCTCGAGAGCCATCCGGAGTACTTTCCTGTCAATCGACTCCAGTTTTGAATTGCAATTTCTGCCATCCGTACGAATGCCCGCGTTCCAGCCGGTTATTGCCCTTGCTGATACTCCTTCAGACCTGAGCATATCAGCCAGAACGGTAGCGGAGATTATTTCACCGGTAGCCATAAGGCAGGCTTTCTCCTGTTCTGACGGAGAAGAGACCATTTCAAGAAGAGTATCGGTAGAATATGGATCACCCTTTCTTCCCATCGCAGACACAACTACAATGAGTTTGTCATGTTCTGTCAATTGACGAGTACAGTGCTGCAGGGATATCTCTCTGTCCTCACCGGAGGCAAGACATGTTCCCCCGAACTTCATCACACACAGTCTGTTCACTTCTGTCACCCCCCTGCAGCGGTCTCCATCCATTCCATCGGTTCTCTACATGTAACATTCCGAAAAACATCCATTCTTGAGTAATCCGTTCCTTTTAAGTATACTGTCGCCCGTATTTAAACATACTACAGCCAGACCGGTTAATGAGTCAGGAGTCTTTGTGGAATCTACCAAAGTATGCATGGTGGTCAAAAACCAGCTCTGGAATGACGCAAGAGTTAAGAAGGAAGCAATCAGTCTTACAGAAGCCGGCTTCAACGTCACCATCATTGCCCAGTCAGAGGAGGGTTGTCCTTCTGAGGAAACCTGGAAGAATATCAGCGTGCTCAGACCGCCGAAGGATTCCACCCGCCGCAATGCACTTCGAGAAAAGGTCATAGGTGCGTCGGTATTAGAAAACAACTCTCTGAGGAGCAGAATTATCAGACTCCTCCGCCGCAATCGCTTCAGAAGATTCCTGACCGATCTGAAAAGGGCTGTTCCATGGGAATACAAACTCTACAGAGCAGCGCTTTCAACCGGCGCGGATATATTTCACGCCAATGATCTGGATACTCTGTTCATCTGCGAACGGGCTGCAAGAAATCTCGGAGCTAAACTTGTTTATGATTCTCATGAACTATGGCTCGAATCCTCAAGGTATTTCATAGCAACATCGGCTCTCGACCGGTTCCGTTACAGAATCACCGAGAGAAAACTCATTCCGAAAACTGATGCTGTTATCGCGGTAACACCTTCCAGGGGTGAGGTAATGAAAAAAATGTATCCTTCAATCAGCAATCTGGTCATTATAGAAAACAGTACGGATCCAATTAAAATACTGCCGGGGAGTTCCTATCTCCGGAATAGACTTGCTATTCCGGCAGGTGTTCCGATAATACTATACCAGGGAGTCATCTGCCCTGAGAGAGGGCTGGATAAACTGCTGGAAGCCGTTTCCATCCTCAGGAACGAAAACATCGCTATTGTCATCATTGGTCATGATGCCTGGCAGGGAACGCTGCATAGAATGCAGAGCGAAATGAATCTGAAGGAAACTATTTTCCTTCTTCCACCCGTTCCTTCTGAAGCTCTTCCGGAAGTAACGGTATCGGCAGATGCCGGTCTGATCCTTTTTGAGAATACATGTCTTAACCATTACTATTCCCTGCCCAACAAACTGTACGAATACATGATGGCGGGTTTGCCCGTGATAGCCAGTGACTTTCCCGAAATGGCACGAATAATCAATAAGCACGATTGCGGTATACTGGTTGATTCCTCCAGTCCGCAGGCAATCGCAAAGGGATTGAGAAAACTGATCAGCTCGCCGGAGGAAATGAGGCAGATGGGAACTCGGGGAAGAAAGGCGTCTCTTAAACAATACACCTCGCCTCTTGAGGAAAAACAACTCGTTGATCTCTACAAAGAGCTGTCAGTATGAATTTCTTGAAGGTATGTGACCGAGGC
>DAOWNO010000097.1 GCA_030642525.1 Candidatus Aegiribacteria sp. | reverse complement strand
ATACAAATACTTAGACAATATTGTTAAGTTTTGATCCTGAAATATGTATAATGACGTGAAAGCAGGCCACAAATGACAGTACCAATGGAATCAATATTATCCGAATGCAAAGAACATAACGTACACTTTCTGCGGCTTCAGTTCACAGATATCGACGGCATCATCAAAAATGTAGAGATACCTGAAAGCCAGTTCGGTAAAGCTCTTAGTGGACATGTAATGTTCGATGGTTCCTCGATCGAGGGATTTACAAGAATTGAAGAGTCGGACATGGTCCTGTTGCCCGATCTTGAAACATTCAGAGTATTTCCATGGAGAACCGAATATGGAAGGGTCGGTCGCCTGATATGTGACGTAGCGGACCCCTACGGTAATCCGTTTCCTGGATGTCCACGGACACTCCTGAAAAGTCAGATTAAACGAGCAAAGGAAATGGGATACAATGTAATGGCTGGTCCTGAAGCGGAATTTTTTCTCTTTCAGATGGACGCTTCCGGTAATCCGGTCACTGAAACACACGACAGGGGAAGCTATTTTGATCTTTCACCCGTGGACAAAGGAGAGGAGGCCAGGCGGGATATAGCTCTGGTGCTTGAGTCAATGGGATACGAAGTGGAAGCTGCTCATCACGAGGTTGCTCCCGGTCAGCATGAAATCGATTTCAGGTATACCGATGCGGTGAAGACAGCCGACAATATCGTTACCTTCAGATTCGTAGTTAAGAAAGTAGCCCTTTCTCACGGCCTTCACGCAACATTTATGCCTAAACCACTTTCCGATGTTAATGGATCGGGTATGCATATGAATATGTCCCTTTTCACCCTTTCTGGAGTTAATGCCTTTGACGAACCGGAAGGCGAGGACGGTCTGTCGTCTTCTGCCAGAGGTTTTATTGCAGGTCTTCTTCACCATGCGAGGGCATTTGTTGCTGTGACCAATCCGCTTGTGAATTCGTACAAAAGACTTGTCCCCGGCTATGAAGCTCCGATAAATGTTGCCTGGTCGGAAAAGAACCGTTCTCCTCTCATTCGAGTACCTGCAAGAAAGGGGAGCGAAACAAGGTGTGAAGTAAGGGTACCGGACCCTTCATGCAATCCCTACCTGGCGCTTACGGTGCTTCTGGCTGCGGGTCTTGACGGAATAGAAAAGGGAATGGACTGCGGCAGACCGGTTAACAGGAATATCTTTAAAATGAGCAAGCGGGAGAAAGCAAGGTTGAAGATACATCATCTGCCGTCCAGCCTTTTTGAAGCCCTCAATTTTCTGGAGAAGGATAATGTGATGATTGAGGCGCTGGGAGAACACATATACGGACATTTCATGTACAATAAGAGAAAGGAATGGGAAGAGTATATCAGGGTAATTCATCACTGGGAAATCGAAAGATATCTGGACAGGTATTAACCCGGACTCATCCGTGTTAGGAATTCCTGTGTTTAATAATGAATGGCAAGTATTGTCACATTTAACGGTGGATGGCACTAAAAATTGATTTCATTCTTCTGTCCTGAAATTATTCTGGAGTACTGTCCTGGTCGATATACTTATCCAGCTCGTCCTTTGAAATACCGAGAAGCCTGGCAGCATCATTCATGTCGCCACCGCAATACTCCATTGTTTTTGTCACAAAATCCGTTATTGCTTCCTGGAGCTTCATCGGAACAAATCCACCGGTCACTTCCCCCGGTGTTATTCGTTCAAGGATATAGGGAGAGAGTGAATCAGGAGTAATTGTATCTCCTTCAGCACTCACGATCGCGCTTGCAATAATGTTTCTCAGCTCCTGCA
The DNA here is from genome assembly GCA_030642525.1 of Candidatus Aegiribacteria sp. Classification (GTDB taxonomy): domain Bacteria; phylum Fermentibacterota; class Fermentibacteria; order Fermentibacterales; family JCC-6; genus Aegiribacteria. The sequence continues at coordinate 5,565 of DAOWNO010000097.1, read as the reverse complement.
TGTTGTCAGGAAAACTGTACTGCTGCAGCAGGTCCATGAGATCGTCGGAAACACCGGTAATATTTATTCCTGTTCGCTCATTCTCCATCTTCAGGAAATATTTCGCCAGCAGCGGAATATCATCGGTCCTGTCTCTGAGAGGCGGGATCTGGATGGAATTCACCATAAGATGGTACAGCAGATCCCTAGAAAAGGAATCACGATATTTTGAACTTGTTAGATCGTGAGTGGAAGCCACTATGAAACGCACATCACAGCTTAATATCTCTGTCGAATTATCCCTGTAATACTCGTTTGTCTGGATTACTCTTTTAAGTCTTACCTGAACAGGCAGGCTCATGTGCTCGATGTTATCAATGAACAGTGTTCCACCGGATGCCGTTTCAAGAAAGCCGGACATCTCCTCGCTTCTTCCGCTCCAGTCCCTTGCTCTGCCAAAAAGCTCTTCGGAGAATTCTTCCTGTGAATGAGAAGCGCTGTCAAGAGCGATAAAAGGTCTTTCGACCCTTGGAGAAGCGTTGTGAATCGCCCTTGCAAGTGATTCCTTTCCTGTGCCTCTTTCTCCCCAGATGAAGACACTGAGATCTCCTTTAGCCATTTTCTCAGCCTGATGAAAAAGCCGTATTACTCCAGGATCCTGTGTAGGCAGTTTTTCAAAGGCTGCCTTGTGATCCAGATCCTCTCTGGAAAGCACCTCGGGCAATCTATTAATGGTATCATGCATTGCGCCATATTCCATAGCTCTGTCCAGAACTTCAAGAAGGTATTCATCGTCAACAGGTTTTGTCAGGTAATCAAAGGCTCCCAGCTTCATCGACTTAACTGCAAGCTCAATATCATTGACGCCCGTAAGAATAACTACAGGGATATTTATGCTTTTCTCCTGCATTATTCTGAGAATGTCCATCCCGCTCACATTCGGCATATCAAGATCGAGCATGATTACATCAAACCGCTCACTGTCAAGAATGGTCTCAACTTCTCTTGAATCGTTGACAACTGTGGGTTCAAACACCTCGGTCTGCATCAGAAAAACCATGAAGTAATTGGTTACGGCAACATCGTCATCGACTATCAGAATCTTATTCACTTCTTCACCTCCCTGTTTCCTTCATGGTCCGGCAGTGGAATTCTGATTGTGAACAGTGTTCCGCTACCCGGTTTGCTGCTTACTGAAATGCCTCCGCCATGCTCCTCGATAATTCTGAAGGCTATCGCAAGACCCAGACCTGTTCCGCCTTTTGTACGTTTTGTCGTGAAGAACGGATCGAAGATCAGTTTGAGGGTTTTCTCATCCATTCCCTTGCCGTTATCCTCAATCTCTATGACAACGGCATCTTTATCCATCCTGGTTCTGACGGTAATCAGTCCCTTTCTGTCATCCGGTATAGCCTGAGCTGCGTTCACAATGAGGTTTACAAGCACCTGCTCGACTTTCTGGGAATTACCTGTGAACGTCTTTACATCCTTGCTCAGCTCCAGTTCGATCTCAGCATGCTTGTGTACTTCGTTCTGAACCAGCCTGGTTGTAGCTTCTATGAGAGTGTTGACATCCACAATATCAAGAAGAAGCCCCTCATCCTTTCTGGCAAAACCACGAAGCCCCTCCACAATACCCTTTATCCGTTCCGAACCGTGAGACATGTCATCTACCAGGGTCATGATATGCTTTCTGAAGAAATCGTATTTAAGCCTGGCAATTTTAAGTTCCGGATGTTCTTTGTGGTAATCATCCACAATCGGCAGCATATCCGTTATCGCCTGTTTGATGATCTTGATGTTTCCCCTTATGAACTGGTTTGGATTATTGATCTCATGGCCGATACCACTCACAAGCTGACCCAGGGAAGCCAGCTTGTCTGCCTGCTGCAGCTGCTGTTCGTAGGTCTTCTCAAGCGTGATATCCCTGTAGAATTCAAGGATTCCATCAACTTCCTCTTCCTGGTTGTATATCGGAAGAGCGTGAACCTGAAGGTATCTGTCACCATCTCTCATGGTAATCGTAATAGGAGTCTTGTCCCGCTTAATCTTTGCCAGTCGACAATCCTCACATGGAGTTTCCCTTTTGAAATAGGTTCTATAGCATTTGTCACCGGGTACGATATTCTCCCGGTTGCTCATAACCACGTTCCTGTTGAGATCAATGAGCATTACTTCATCAGGGATAGCCTGGAACATGGTTTCAAGCCTGCGGCTGGCTTCATCCCAGCTTTTGTTGACACGGTTCAGATATGAATCAGCCGTACTCAATTTCTGCTTCTGTGCTTTAAGTTCCTTTTCCCGTTTGCCGATTTCTTTTTCAAGATCTCTCAGATGTCTGTTGAACTCTTCTTCCTCTTCCTGTTTGAGAACGATTTTTTCGGAGAGTTCTTTCCTTTCGAGAGCCAGACTGAGCATTCTTCCTATCTCGAAAAGCATTTTCTGTTCTTCAGGTAGCATATCACGCGTTTCACTCAGGTATCCAATTCTTATTTCACCCTTCTGCTCACCGTTAACAACCAGGTTGACGGTTATGAATTCCTTATCCACCAGCTCCTGACCGTACTCCAGACCCTGATATGTTGAACAGACAACCGCTTCTTCCGGAAACCGCATACCCCGTGAAAGATACTCCGGAAGTTTTGTGAAAAAATCACTTATGGACTCGGATACCTCTATCCATTCCGCAACCGAGTAAAGGCAGGACAACTCCTTCACCCTTTCTTCCTTTTCCCAGTCACTGATTCTTCGAAGCGAGTCAGCCTGCACGCCGAAGAAAAGATAGATACCACCCTGAACACTTTCTATGTAACCGACATTCATTGTAATCGGGGTTGATCTCTCGCATCTGGTAGAGAGCAGAACATGTACTCCCCTGGTTCCCTTTCGAACCTCGACTATTGCTTGACGCAAAGATGATAGAGAATCAGTTTCAAGAAAATCAGTCAGGTGGGCCCCCGAAACATCTGAGCCATCTGAGGAGCATGTATGCTTCAGAAGGGGACTGACATGGATAATCTTCTCATTGCCATCCACTACAAGGAGAAAATCAAAGTTTCCTTCAATCAATGAATAGAGGTTCTCAAGACGAATCATGAACGCTTCCCCTTTTTTCTACTTTTTCTAAAACAGGTCATCTGCCAAACCGCTCCTTTTCCCAACTGCGGTTCAGTATAAATTATTGAATAAGTAGTTTGTTAGATGCAGTATTTTGCATGACCCGTCAAGCACAGGCTCTATTATGCAAATACTGATATTACAAATCTTCCAGGAATAGTAATTTCAGTGTAACCCCTTTATCAACCGAAGGTTCGTTGGTTATGTAACCTTCAAACAGTGTAATACGGCTGATTCTGCCGGAATGATAATCATTGACTATGATTATTCTGTTGAATCCGTTAGAATTCAAGCATAATTAGAATCTGGAGTGGATTAATGTCTTTCGTAAACTGTGATAGATCCATCTTCGATCCCGACGACCTCATGGAGCGAATGATGGGAGACAGTGTTCTTGCAAGATCGATCGCGGAAATTTTTTTGAATGATATCCGCAACCGAATCGACATGCTGAAGGACAGACTCAATGAAAATGATATTCGCGGAGCTGAACTTCTGGCTCACAGCATGAATGGCGCAGCCTCCAACATGGCTGCTGACAAATTCCAGGAGATCGCATCCAGGATTGAGAAAGCCAGCAGATTAAACGATCTTGATGCTGCTATTTTTCTGTTAACCGAACTGGAGGACCGATTCATGGAAGCTGAAAAAGAAATTAGGAAGGCAATACTATGAGAATCCTGATCGTGGAGGATGACCTCTCCACACGTAACACACTGTCGAGCATACTGCTTAAATGTGGTCATGAGGTTAGCGCTGTATCAAGTGGTGAAGAAGCATGGACAGTGATCAGGCAGCCGGACGCACCAAGGCTCATATTGCTTGACTGGCTGATGCCCGGACTGAACGGCCTTGATCTATGCAAGAGGATTCGTTCAATCGATGGTGATAATCCATTTTACATCATCATGCTCACTGTTAAGGACAACAAGAAAGACATAGTTGAAGGCCTTGATACCGGAACAGACGATTACATAACAAAACCCTTCTACCCCGAAGAACTCCGTGCCCGCATCAACGCAGGCCACCGGATCATTGAAATGCAGAACAGACTGCTGAGTCATGCGAAAGAACTCCAGAACTCGCTCGATCATATAGAAACTCTTCAGGGCATCCTTCCAATCTGTTCATTCTGCAAGAAAGTACGGAATGACAGTAACTACTGGCAACAGGTAGACGATTACATTGCCTCCCATACGAATGCTCGGGTCACCCATTCGATATGTCCTGAATGCATGAAGATACACTATCCGGATATTCATCGAAGGATTAACAGGAAGAACACTGAGAAAGCTGATTCAGATTAGCCTTTTGAATCAATCAGATAATGAAATTTGATGATCATGGAAGATTCTTTCTGTACGCTCACTCACATGTTTTCGGGTCAACCGCCGTGCTGTGGTCCATGTTCCATGGAAATCCTGTAATATTCAGAGTACTTCTCTGGGGACAGGGTATGACCGCCGAAGCATTCATATCAGAATTCTTCCATGATTGCAGCCCCGGTACATGCCGCATGATTGATTCAATTTCGGAAGATATCGAAGCGTTCCTGGACGGAGCGGATATCAGCTTCTCACTTTCATCTGTACGAATGGATCTCTGTTCAGAATTCCAGAAGAAAGTTCTTATAACGGAGCACACAATACCTCGAGGATATATCAGTACATATCAGCATATTGCGGAGCACATTGGCAATCCTGGCAGCAGCCGCGCAGTGGGAAATGCTCTGGCCAGAAATCCCTTCCCATTAATCATACCCTGCCACAGGACTATTCGGTCTGACGGAACTCCCGGCGGTTACCAGGGCGGTATCGATATGAAAAGAAGGCTGCTTTCAATGGAGGGTATTCTTTTCGATGAGAAAGACCGCGCAAAGACGAATTTCCATTAAACCTTCCAGTTTGCAGTCTATTCAGGACAGAAAGAATGACCACGTGGCATAAGCAGCCGAAAATACGTTATTATTAACTGTAATCTCTGCGCAACTCCCCGAGACCAAAGCAATGTTTTCCTTGTATCAATCATCTTGTTTCGGGCTCCAGACACGAATGTCGCTGGACAAAAGTACGCTTCCCCTGCGGCCTACAGTGTTCCCTGTGTATGCTTTACCTGTCTTGTTCACTATTCCTTTCCAGTCCCGCAACAGGCACAACACTCGGTACGGGCTGCTGGTTAGGCTTTGCCCGATAAGGACTTGCTGCCCTTTAAGGGCAGCTCACTCTATAAGAAGCACCAAGCTGCGCTTGGCGCACTAACGCCTCAAACCACCAGACTGTGAAAAAACTCATAATCACTTACATGGCAACAGTTTTGCTGGATTTGTTTGTTCAGCACAGCTATTTTAAGAACTAAGGCTAATCATGCATTAGCATGATCATATTCTCTGGAATAAACTTTCACTTCGTTATTCAGGATCATGTTTAATTTACTTCGAGCTATTTTCATGTTGTATCGACTCTGCAGGTT
>DAOWNO010000190.1 GCA_030642525.1 Candidatus Aegiribacteria sp. | reverse complement strand
TCTCTGGTTGTGGGGAGATTTCTACCAGCCGCCGGATAATACTGAGAATACACTTGTGAACGGCCTGGCGGAAGTGACTTTCGATATGTGGAATCCACTTTCACTCACGATAGGATACAGCGTCGGTTATACGAGAACACCTGCTTACAGGTACTGGGACAAGTACAATACCGAGTTTTTCTCCAGACTTAATCTGAGGATTTTCTGATGTACGGGCTGATACTGCTTGGTTTGACGGCACTGATGTCACCGGATCTCAGTTTATGGTATTCGCAATGTTCTCAGGGCAACTGGCATAACGCTGCAGAAGAGGCAGCCTCACTTGTCAGTGCTGATTCCAGCAATACGGAAGCCATGGCAGCCTTTCTGATCTCAGGAATATTTGACGGGATCCCGGAGATCGATCTTCTGAAAATCGAAGAAACCATTTCCGGTGATTCACTGTCCTCCCTTTTCTGGGCGGCTACCGGATTGGTTCTGATGGAGAACAGATCGTCCTCTGTTGAACAGGCGGAGGATGCATTTCATAAATCTATACAGCTGGACTCATCCGGTGTATTCGGCTGGTTTCTTCTCGGCAACCTGTTTGAAAAACAGAATGATACACTCACGGCACTGAATTGCTATTCCGTAGCGGTTGAACTCGATTCAGATTTCCTCCCCGCTCGGTTACAGCTGGGTCGTCTGCTGCGGGATGTCGGAAGACAGAACGAAGCTCTTGATGAGTTCCGGAAAGCAATGAATACAGAAACTTCATCCGGAGTGCCGGCGCTTGCAGAATACCTTCTTCTTGCGGATGAGATCGGACTGGAAATCAGATCAGACAGTCTGGAAAGAATGCTTCTTCAGGCAGATCCCGGAGCATATGTGAATCTTGCATGCGATCAGTGTCATGTAAGACCTGATTTAGCGCTGGCTGCTGCTGCCAGGGCGGAGAGTACCCTTACAGATGAGAATCTTCTGATAGATATTTCAGAAACCTATTTGTCTCTTGAAGAGTATTCTGCCGCTGTTTCAGCTTCCGACAAGGCTCTGGCAGCTTCAATCGACAGTATCGGAATTCTCGGAATACTTGGAAAAGCGCTGTTTGAGCAGGATAATATGAACGAGTCGGAGAATGCATTTCTTGCTCTGCTGAATCTGGATCCCTTTTCAATTGATGCCTTGAACTTCCTTGGAAGCATCGCGGAGCAGGAAGCGAGAACTGCGGAGGCGGTTGATTATTTCCTGCGGACCCTGGAACTTGATCCTTTCAATATTGATGCAAGAAATAATCTTAAAATAATTGCCGGAGATTCGTATGATCCGGATATAATAGCGGAAACACTCAAGGGATTCAGTGCATCTGCTTCGGTTGATCTCTCAATTGAAAAAGGCACGCAGTCTTTTCTTGAATGCGGTGGCAGCTCATCACTCTCCTACCGTTTTGACAGAAGAGGCTCTTCGATTAACATCGGGTTTGGAGGAAGAACAATAAACTGGGAAGAGATACGGGGTCTTCGGATCGATACGCTGAACACAGAGACAGGATGGGCTTCCATCGAATTTGATTACTGGCTGAGTGATGATTACTATCTTGTAATGAGTTCGTTCTGGGACAGACAGAGGTATACTGTTCGGCCATGGCAGGTGAGTTCCTACGTAGCGGGTGGATGGAAGAAGTGGATCTCATCCTGGTTCTGGTTCTCGCCGGAACTCGGGCTTGGATTCGTTAAAGCAAAGTGGTTATCCCATGATGATCCGGAATACTCAAACACTTTGTCGGTTTACATCTCAACAGGTTTATGGTTTCGGAAACCTCACACATTCATTCGAGAGGCCGGGATCTCCGGAAACCTGTTCTTTCCGCCTTATGATCCGGAAAATTTCATTTCTCACGGAGCTTTTTCATTAGCTTTCAGAACATGGAATCCGCTTTACATCACTATAGGTTACCAGGTGGATTACACAAGAAATCCCGAGGTATCTTCATGGAAAAAATTTAATACCAGTTTTATTACCACGCTGAACCTCGACTTCTTTTAAGCAGCTTTAAGGGTCAGGTCTTGCATTTAAGCGTTTAGTTTTAAGGGTCAGGTCTTGCATTCAAGCATTTATATGACCCTATGTTCTAATGCTTAAATGCAAGACCTGACCCTATGTGCTATAAAACCTGACCCTATGGTCTAAGCAGACTGGTAACTGGAGTTCTCAGGATTTTCCGGAAGAAAACGTATGCGATACCGGTTGAAGCTGCGAGCATTATCCCAAGTCCTGCTGCAAGCCACCCTATCGGGAAAACCGCAAGAGTATCAACCGCGGCTCTGAGTGTGGAACTGAGAGACAGAAGCGTGCTGCTGGCTCCCCAGGCAAGCAGACATCCAATCGTTGCGCCGAGAACTGTCGTTATCATTGACATGAAGAAAATCTGGAAAGAAAAGATCATCGCAAGCCGATCGTAGGGTGTACCCAGAGCGATCAGAACGCCAAGGGCGAAGCGTCTGTTTCTAAGATCGTTTACCAGCGTATGAATCGCGTTTGAAATCGCTGAGAAGAGAATTGCCGCAGCAAGAGCTGAAAGCGCAGCGGTAACTGCTCCGACAAGGATTTCCGCCTTCTGGGCAATACCCCTTCTTGTTTCCGCGCGGAGGCCGGTCTCCTCCACTTCGCGAACAATTGATGGAACATCTTCAGCGCTTACCGCGGTAATGACAAGAGCACTGTATCTTCTTGTGTCCTCGGGCAGGAACATGGAATTAATCTGATCCACAAATTCAAAAGGTACGCCAATCGCGAACAGATTCATGTTTCGGGAAGTAGCCTCTATCCTTGCCCTCACGGTGACAGGAGTATGATCGAGTTCCGCAATTGAGCTTCTGCCCAGTGTCACCGAACATTCCATGCCGATAACTCCCTCAGGTGTCAGTCCAAGGAGATTGTTCGATTCAGCGAAACCGGCATTATACAGAAGCAGCAGGTTCTCACTGAGAACAACAGGCAGCAATTTTCTCGATGAATCCTCAAGAGAATAGGACCAGTCAATTGACTCAAGGAGAGAATCACCCAGAAATTCACATGTAATGCCTTCAAGGGTAATATCAGTGTAGTAAGGCTGTCCTCCGAGGCGGCCGCGCAGATAAGCCGGAACGTGTGCGTAAATCTGCGGATCTACTCTTGCAACCAATGGCATCTCCTCCAGAGATACCCTGATCTCCTCCGTGATCTCCATGCCGCCTGTTTCGGTCTGGAAGAATCCCGCCTGAACGCCAGGTGGAGTAACGCGAACCTGTTCAGCCGGAAGATCGCTTGAAAGAAACCTGTCCAGAACGTTCTGAACACCCAGGCCGATTGATATGAAGAATATTAACAGTAGAGATGCAGTGAAGAGCATTCCCTGGCTGAAGATATAATCTCTCCAGTGACCGCGGTTCCAAAGATGAAGAGCAAGGCGGATTTCAGATGGTTTCATGCAGAACCCCATCTTTCAGTTCAAGAATACGGTCTGCTCTTTCCAGAATACTCTTCGAATGAATGACAGCAATGATTGCAAACCCCTGCTGTTTGCGCAAGTGGTCAAGCAGGTTGAACAGTATCTGTTCGCTTTCCTCATCGAGGCTTGCACTTGGTTCATCAGCCAGGAGAATTGACGGTTTGTTAACCAGACCTCTGGCGACCGCGACTCTCTGTCTTTCTCCTCTGGACAGGAGGGATGTCTTCGTTTGATCGGTTCTGACCGAAAGCATTTCCAGAATATCCTCCGCCTGAGAACGGGCCAATTCCAGGTTGCCTCCGGAAAAGACAACAGGAAGAATAACATTTTCTATAGCGTTCAGCGATGAGAGGAGATGAAAATCCTGGAAAACAAATCCAAGATATTTTCTGCGCAGAGCCGCCAGTTCTGACGATTTCAACTTGCGGGTATCATGTCCCGCGATGGAGAGATTTCCAATGAAATCCCGATCATGTGTTCCGAGTATTGCCAGGAGAGTACTTTTTCCAACACCGCTCCGGCCTGTAATCGCAAGGAATTCTCCATTGAAAACTGTAAGATCAAGACCTGAAAGTACTTCCATGCCTTCAAAGCTTCTTGAAATCTTACTTGCCTGGATAATGCTCATTCCGGTAACAACTCCAGCAGCGCTTTCTGAACAAGACTGTCCGGAGTAATACCGGTATCGCTGAAACTGATCGAAAGACTGGAAATATAGTCATCACCTCTGACAAGTTTGATCTCAAGGACTGTCATCGGAGGGTTGGTATCTATGAGATCAAGGCTTATTCGAAGAGCTTTCAGACCCGATGACTGCACAAGATTCCGTACTTTTGCCATAGTACGTCTCTCGGAGCGAGAAAACATACCATCAGGTAAAACCGAGAGAAATGAAATCGAGTTATTTGAAAAGAGAACAGTCAGACCTGCTTCTGAATCAGCTACTTCCATCAGATCTGTATCGGATGCAAGGGATTCGACAGGCTCAAGTTCCAGCCATCTATCCACCGCTCTGTCAGATCCTGTTCCAGTGATAAGGCAAGTCCAGCCATTTCTGGCTGAAAGGGAGCCCAGCACATTCCCCTGATCGCTGATAAGATCGATTCTATCACCTGTTTCTACTGAATTGCAGCCGAATCCTTCTGTGGCGATGGGGGTCACTTCATCAGCATCCATACTGGAGGTGAGAAATAATAACTGTGGAGAAAGATCAGAGAGATTAATGCTCAGCAGGCTGATGCCCAGATTTCCCCTGGATAGAAGAGAATCACAAAACCATGCGGGTATAAGTGTTCTGATATTCGCAGGGAACAGTTCAATATTGAAATCAGCTCTCATATGTACATGAAGGAAACAGAGACCCGGAACCATCTGGAGCTCATCCTGAAGACAAGAAACATTGCCGCAGTT
>DAOWNO010000067.1 GCA_030642525.1 Candidatus Aegiribacteria sp. | reverse complement strand
GATATTCGCTATATCCTGAAGAGATGTCCTTGCTATATAAACAGGAGCGGTGAATGTGTTCAGCAACTCACACACCTGTATGGGATATCCGTCGGTCTTAACATTGCGTCCGTAGGGAGTTGTGGTCGTCTTCTGTCCTTCCAGAGTTGTAGGAGCCATCTGTCCGCCTGTCATACCGTAGATGGCGTTATTGACGAAGAAGACAGCCAGGTTCTCACCTCTGTTAGCAGCCTGATTGATATTATTGCCTCCGATGGCTGCAAGATCGCCATCACCCTGGTAGCTGATAACTACTGAATCGGGATTTGCCCTTGCAACCGCTGTGGCAACTGCGGGAGCTCTTCCGTGAGCAACCTGCAGGTTGCCTGTGTTAAAGTAGTAGTACGCAAATACACTGCAGCCGACCGGACTTATAACTATCGTTTTTTCAACCAGATCGAAATCCTCGAGAGCTTCTGCTATCAGCTTGTGCAGTATACCGTGACCGCATCCGGGGCAATAATGCGTTCTGTCCTTTTCCGCTCCGGGTTTGTGCTTGTATACATCATTGAATCCCTTTGGTTTTCTGAGTACTGTCTTTTTTTCCATTGTCACACCCCGTAAAGCTCGGAGATCTTCGCGAGGATCTCCATTGCAGAAGGAACGTTTCCACCGAGCCTGCTGTAAAGGTCGGAAAACATTCTCCCTTTCAATGCCAGATTCACGTCATCAACAAGCTGGCCAGTCGACATCTCGACTGTAAGAATACCCTTGATCCCCTTGTCCGGAAGCTGAGCGATCTCATCTACCGGGAAAGGAAAAAGTGTTATGGGTCTTAGAAGTCCGAGCTTGATGCCATTCTCTCTCGCTATGTCAACAGCTGATCGAAGTACACGACTTGAGCTGCCGTAACCGATTGTCACGATTTCGGCGTCATCCATCATATATTCTTCTACCCGAACTTCATTCTTCTGGATGGTTTTGTACTTCCTCTCGAGTTCTCTGTTCCATCTTTCAAGATCGTCATGATCAAGATAGATGGAATTAATAAGATGTCTTGATTCAGCAGTTCCTTTTACAGCCCAGTCACTCTTGTCTGGAAACTCTGAAACAGGCTCCGGAAGATCAACAGCTTCCATCATCTGACCGATAACTCCGTCAGTAAGTACAAATACGGGATTTCTATATTTGTCCGCAATCTCAAAAGCCAGCATCGTCAGGTCACACATTTCCTGAGCGGAGTTGGGGGCCAGAACAATGCTGCGGTAATTACCGTGCCCACCGCCTTTTACAACCTGATTGTAGTCACTCTGCTCCGGACCGATATTTCCAAGACCGGGTCCGCCGCGCATTATATCAACTATTACGCACGGAAGCGCTGAACCGGCGCAGTAGGAAATACCCTCCTGCTTCAGGCTGATACCAGGACCGGAACTGCCGGTCATGACCCTCTGTCCGCAACCTGAGGCTCCGTAAACCATATTTATTGCAGCTACTTCACTTTCAGCCTGGAGGAAAGTCCTGCCAAACTTCGGGAACAGAGCGGACGCGGACTCCGCGATCTCGCTGGCCGGTGTTATTGGATAACCGTAATAGGCTTCACATCCTGCCAGAATAGCACCATAAACCGCGGCGTAATTTCCCTTCATCAGCATGCGAGGCATTCAGATCACCTCCTCTGGTACATAATCCTTTAAATAAACGGTAATCGCGCTTGGCTCAGGGCACGTATAGAAACAGTTGCCGCACCCAATGCAACCTTCACCGATATACTCCGAGAAATGAAAACCCTTGGAGTTCAACTTATCCGAAATGACAAGTACATTTTTCGGGCAAGCCGCAATACAGAGCTTGCATCCCTTACATATATCCGAGTCAATTTCCGGAAATGGGTATTTCCTGCTTTCACTCAATGGTAAACCTCCTGGTCCTTGTTAAAAAATGCTATAGTGTCTGTTGGGCATAGCATATAAAGATTGTTCAATAATCACTTCAAGTCAACGTAAATGAAGGAGAAAAAGTCTGTAGAATCTTCTTACGGATAGGTGAATATCTCCGATCCATCAGTCGAAATGATGAAATCCCCATGTATATCGGTTCTCAGGATTTCAGCGCCGTAATTTTCAAGCCTGTTAATGACCTCGTCGGTAGGGTGTCCGTATGGATTGCCGCTGCCTACTTCGATAGCAGCATATAACGGATTAACCTCCGAAAGCCAGGCCCATGATGTTGAAGTACTCGATCCGTGATGACCGACTTTCAGAATCTGTGCTGAAATATCAACTATTATGCCCTGCTCAACTGCATCAAGAATAACGTTTTCCCCTCCGGATGTTTCGAGATCTCCGGTAAAAAGAAATGATACGTTACCGTAAGTTACTCTGAGCGTGACAGAGGCATTATTCATGTTCCCTGAGTTCAGCGGGTCTACCGGATGAAGGCATTCAACTGTGACTTCCTCTCCCCACTGAAGGAAATCTCCCCTTCTGGGAATTACATAGTCAGCTCCATTATCGATAATGGCATCAAGGTAATCTTCATAGATCCAGGAAGCGGAGTACGGCCAGCCTGAATCCCACACAGTCTCAACGGGTATCGCTTCGAGTACGGCAACGAGACCGCCGATATGATCGGAATGTGGATGTGTTCCCACTATTCCATCAAGGCTGTCAACACCGAGACTGTCAAGAAGAGGAAGGACTTTCTGTTCTCCGCAGCTCCAGGGACCGGTCATTCCCTGTCCACCGTCGATCAGATAGTAAAAATTATCCGGAGTTCGAAGTAAAATAGCATCACCTGAATAGGAACCATGACTGGGATCAATGAAGAATACAGTCAACAGAGGTGTGATCTCCGGAGTTGTAATACTGAACTCGTTACTCCAGGAACTCAGTTGATCTTCGTTCCATGTCTCCACCGCGTAATAGTAGGTTGTGGATCCGATTACATCGTTGTCCTCGAAAATCACATCTCCGATTTCCTCTACAACACCTGCAACGGAAGCTGAAGACGGATCATTCTCAATTCCGGGGATTACTGATCTGTAAAGAACATAGGAATAAAAGTCCGGATCGGGACAGACCGTCCATTCAAGTGTTACCTGTGCCCATGACATATCACCGGTATATGTTGCGCTCAGGGTCGAGGGTGTGGGCGGATCACTCGAGGGAATGCTTAACGATTCTTCGTTGCTCCAGGAATCCAGATCATGAGTATTGACGGTTCGAAGAACGTAATAAAGAGTTGAACCCTCCAGGATATTGTCATCGATCCAGGATGTTTCAGATACAGAGGTGAATACAACACTGGTATCGGCATTCCCCGGGTCTGAAGCTATCTCCGGAGAATCCGATCTATATATTGCGTACGATGCGAAATCATCATCAGGACACTGCGTCCAGACAGCATGTACAGAATATCCGTTCCTGCCGGCACTGAAATCAATCGAAAAATGCCTGTCCGGTGTATGCTCTTTCTCAGTCGATTCCTGTGCTGCCGGTAAATTGCCTTCATGAAGCTCAATGACAAGAATTGATGGTGTGGGTTTGCTTATCTGAACAGGTCCTGCAGCATCCCCGCATGAAATAAGAACGATGATCATTCCTACTGCAGTAATAAGAACAGGAAGAATTCGTTTCATAAAACACCTTTCAAATACAGGGAAAATATATCGCAATAAAAGACAGATCGCCATTTCATCAGATTATGAATGGTTCCTATAGAATCTTGTTCCAGCCAGCCGGAACTTCTCTGTAACCTGACAATTCAAGAGGAAGCGTATCAGCATCCCACATGGTAAACCGGACTGCTCTGCATCCAGCCGCTTTCAGACATTCCTCAAGTGATTCCAGAAACCGATGCACCTCGCATCCCCCGGTTATATCAACTGAGGAGATGTCTGTTACAACCCCGATGCTCATTGAAAGACAGGCAAGCCTGTCTTCGGCAATTTCAAGGAAATACTCTCCTTCAGAACCCTTGCGAAGCTGCGGGGAAGTAAGAATCCGAACCTTTTGCTGTCTTTTTCTAAGTATATATACTGTAACGATATATAATAGAATGAAAGAAAGCGCAGCTGGAAACACAGATACACTGCCTTTCAGAAACATGATAATCGTCAACAGAATGCCGTGAGTCAGAAATAGATAACCCATTCCTACAGACATGTCCCTGGAAAATTCTCTACCTGCTGAAAATCCCGCAAACCTTTTTATCTGAGAGGCAAGCCATGGTTTACCTGCGGCGGTTGAAATAAGCAGCACACTTGCAAATATGATCTCCAGAAGAATGTATCCCGCTCCATTGTAACCTACTGCTGCCAGAACCTCTCCGGCCAGGCCCGCACCTGCAAGCACGGCCCCCTCAATGATCAGGGAGGGGTGCTTTGTCCCATGGAAAACAAGCAGAAAAAGGAATTCCCCCAGACCGAGAGATATAACGAGAAGAGCAGCTGCATATCCGGAAAGGAAAATATCCGCAGCCAGATATCCAATCAGCACCACAATGGTCGGGATCACCTGTTACTCCGTTTCAGAATTATCCTCTTATTATAAAACGGATTCAAGTATGAAATCATCTCCATCCGCATCAAGAAGAACTTCCTGTCCGGGGAGAATGCTTCCATCGATAATGGCTGTTGCCAGCTTGTTCTGTACGTGTTTCTGTAATACACGCTTCAGAGGTCTGGCTCCGAATGCCGGGTCGTATCCTATCCTGGCAAGAAGATCTACTGCGGATTCGGATGAAAGAAGAACAATATTCTGTTCTCTGAGAATCCTGTTCAATCTCAAGAGCTGTATTTCCACGATCTTTCTGATCTCATCCCGCCCAAGTGGGCGGAACACTATTATATCATCTATTCTGTTAAGGAATTCAGGTCTGAATCTGGCGCTAAGTTCCCGTTTTGCTCTTTCTGTAAGCTCCTTCTGCGATAGTTTTCCAGCTGTTTCAGCTATCCAGTCACTGCCCAGATTGCTTGTCATGATTATAACGCTGTTGCGGAAATCCACAGTTCTTCCATGCCCGTCAGTAAGCCGGCCTTCATCCAGAATCTGCAGGAAAATGTTGAAAACATCCTGATGTGCCTTCTCGATCTCATCGAAAAGAATCACGGAGTATGGATTTCTCCTGACTGCCTCTGTCAGATATCCCCCCTCATCGTATCCTACATATCCCGGAGGTGCTCCTATTAAACGGGAGACAGAATGCTTCTCCATGAATTCACTCATGTCGATTCTGATCAGAGAGTTCTCATCGTCAAACAGGAAATCTGCCAGTGATCGCGCAAGTTCAGTCTTACCCACCCCGGTCGGTCCCATGAAAATAAAGCTTCCGAGAGGTCTGTTCGGATCCTGCACATTCGCTCTCGCTCGCCTGACTGCCTTGGCTACGGCGGAAACGGCTTCATCCTGCCCGATAACTCTTCGATGAAGCTCTTCTTCAAGGGTTAGAAGGCGCTGCTTCTCGCTTTCCATCAGCCGGGTAACAGGAATACCTGTCCACTTTGAAACTACTTCCGCGATGTTATCAGCTGTGATCTCTTCGGAAAGCATGGATCCGCACTTCTGAACATCTTCCAGCTTCTGCCTGAGATCTGTTGTTTTCTCTTCAAGCTCACGGAGCTTACCGTATCTTATTTCGGCCACCTTTTCAAGATCACCCTCCCGTTCGGCGATCTTTGATTCTCCGCGGAGATCCTCTGCTTCCCTTGCGAGATCCCTGATTCTGTCAATGAGATCTTTCTCATTTTTCCAGCGTAATTCAAGTGCGGTTCTCTCCTCCCCCAGCTCAGCAAGCTCTTTTTCAATAGTCTCAAGTTCTGCGCGACAACTCGAGTCATCCTCTCTTAGCAGACCTTCCCTCTCTATCTCCAGCTGTATGATTTTCCGTCTTATTTCATCGATTTCCTCCGGCATACTGTCGATTTCAATTCGGAGTCTGCTAGCAGCCTCGTCAACAAGGTCAATCGCTTTATCCGGAAGGAATCTGTCAGTTATGTAACGGTCGGAAAGAGTAGCTGCAGCTATCAGGGCAACGTCCTGAATTATGATTCCATGATGGCTCTCATATCTTTCCCTCAATCCTCTGAGAATGCTGATGGTATCCTCAACAGAAGGCGGTTTGACCATAACGGGCTGAAATCTTCTTTCAAGCGCAGCATCCTTTTCAATATGCTTTCTGTACTCATCCAGGGTTGTCGCGCCTATACAATGCAATTCCCCTCGTGCAAGTACCGGTTTAAGCATATTGGACGCATCGACAGATCCCTCTGCTGCTCCGGCTCCAACCAGAGTATGCATTTCGTCAATAAAAAGAATTACCCTGCCTTCTGATGCTGCTATCTCTTTCAGTACTGACTTCAACCTTTCCTCGAATTCCCCACGGAATTTCGCCCCGGCTATCAGCGCTCCCATATCCAGTGACAGTACTCGTTTATCCTTCAATGTCTCCGGCACATCACCTTCAGAGATGCGGCCTGCCAGTCCTTCAACTATCGCGGTCTTCCCGACACCGGGTTCACCGATAAGAACCGGATTGTTCTTTCGTCTCCTGCCAAGAACCTGCATTACCCTTCGGATCTCATCATCTCTTCCTATTACAGGATCCAGTTTTCCCTGACGGGCCATTCTCGTAAGATTTCTTGTGTATTTCTCAAGCGACTTGTAATTGTCTTCGGAGGTTTCAGTATCAATTCTGGAAGATCCCCTTACCGAGGCAAGAGCTGAAAGAAAATCTTTTTCATAGATACCGATGGATTCAAATATCTCTGAGATTCTGCCCCCTGTTTTCAGAAGGCCAAGGAACAGATGCTCTCTGGCTATATACTCATCCTTCATCTTCAACGCGATTTGCTCGGCAGCGCCAAAGACCTTGATCATCGTTCTTGACATACGGGGTTCAGTACCGCCCTGAGTTTTCGGCAGTGATCCCAGTATCCCGGTTACCTCATCAATTATCCTTTTCCGGTCAATTTCCAGGCTGTCGAGTACACCGGCGATAACATTCTTTGAATCATCAAGAAGCACGAATGCCAGATGAACCGGCGCAATCTCGGGATTGCCTGCTTCGATGGCAAGATTACCTGCTTCCTGTATCGCTTTCTTTGATTTAATCGTTAATTTTTCGAAATCCATCAGTTACCTCCTATGCATAACATACAAAAAAGGGGCCAAAAAGGGGCCGCAAAAAGGGGCCGGGCCTAACATTTAAACATTTCTATAGAGTAATTATTATTACATTCAAATTTGGGACACGATTAGAAGTACAATCATGAGCGGCAGAAAATTAGAAAATGTTTAAATGTTAGGCCCGGCCCCTAGATCCCTAGATGCGCGATGCTTTACCATTGCAGTAAAAGGTGGTAGTTTCCACGAAATCCAATGTTAGCGTATTTTCAAGGATACAGAAAGGAATGTTATGGTTAAAACTGGAATAGTCGGACTTGGATACTGGGGTCCCAACCTGCTCAGAAACATTTATTCTAATCGCCGAAACGGCGGTCTTGTTATTTGCGATTCCGATGCTGCGCGTTTGAACAAGATGGCCGGACACTATCCGGATATTCAGAGTACCAGAAATTACAAGGATCTGATCGACAACGATGATCTGAATGCCATTGTTATTGCCACCGATGTTTCTTCTCACTTTCCTCTGGCCAAGCAGGCTCTTCAGGCCGGAAAGCATGTTTTTGTTGAAAAGCCTTTCGCCAAATGTATAGAAGAAGCTGAAGAACTGGTTGATCTTGGCAGAAAAAACGGACTGGTCACCATGGTTGGACATACATTCATGTTCTCTCCTCCTGTAATCAAGACCAAAGAAATAATTGAAAGCGGAGATCTCGGAGACATACGTTTTATAACCTCAAGCAGAGTAAATCTGGGTCTGCATCAGAAAGATGTATCCGTTATCTGGGATCTGGCCCCGCATGATTTCTCTATGCTTTTCTACTGGCTGAATGAAGAACCGACCGAAGTCAACGCATTCGGTCATGCATATGTTCTCAATGATATACCGGATGTGGCTTTCATAGATCTTGCGTTCCCCAGCGGATCAATAGCCAACGTCCAGGTTTCCTGGCTCTCCCCTTCGAAGTTAAGAAGAACTGTTATTGTAGGTAGCAGAAAGATGCTTGTATACGACGACACTGAACCGCTTGAAAAAATCAAGATCTACGACAAAGGTGTAGAAGTAATCGAGCCTGAAAGCTTTGGCGAGTATCAGCTCTCCTACAGAACGGGAGATATTGTATCACCAAAACTCGATACGGGCGAACCTCTCGCGAGCGAAATGGAAGAATTTCTCCGTTGCATTGAAACCGGCAGTATTCCTAAATCATCAGGAGCCGAGGGGCTTGCGGTTGTACGGGCACTTGAGCTGGCTGATAACAGCCTGAAGAAATCTTTGATCAGAAAGGAATAAGCAGGATGGATTCATCTGTACAGCTCATAACCGAAGAGCTGTACCTCTCGAATAAAGCAGCTGATCCTCTGGAACTGGCTATTCTTGCAGGTTCGATGCTGATCCTTCTGGGTGATAGAAATACAATAGCCCCGAAACTGGCCGCGATCCTGGCTGGAAGAAGCAGTCCTGTTTCAGGCAGGATCCTCATAGGTGAACAGCACATCGATGTCATGAGTCATAGCGCAAGAGGTCTCACAGCTTATGTATCAGCTGATTTTTCGTGTCCCGTCGGCGTAACCGTTTCAGAATACCTTGAACTTGCTGCTGCTGCGGCTTGTTTCAGCAGAAAGGATTCGGAGGAAATCCTGTCTCAGCTGTAT
>DAOWNO010000280.1 GCA_030642525.1 Candidatus Aegiribacteria sp. | reverse complement strand
GTGAGTAGTTTTCCCACTCTTCTATATATCTCTTCAAATTCCTTTCCTGCAGCCATTCAAGGTAAATCTCCTCCAGCTCTTCCAGCAGAGATGCGGAAAGCCTTATTCTGGAGTAGTCCTGATTCGTTTCCAGTTTCAAAGATGTAGCAATATCGGAAATGCATGTATCCATAGATGTCACATTAACATTAATACCGACTCCCACAACTACATGATGGATCTGATCCGTGTCGGACTTCATTTCACAGAGTATTCCGCACACTTTTTTCCCTCGGCATAGAATATCGTTGGGCCACTTGATCTGAAAAGGAAGACCGGTATTCAATTGTTCCAGAACTCTGATTACAGCCAAAACCGAAATCACGGGGATTTGCGAAGCTTCCGCAGGTGAAACAGATGGACGAAGAATAACAGACATGTAAAGATTACACCCTGGAGGAGAGAACCATTCTCTACCACGTCTTCCACGTCCACCGGTCTGGGAATCGGATGTAACCACTGTCCCGTGAGGCGCTCCGTCTGAAGCAAGAAGCATGGCTATGCTGTTTGTGGAATCTATTTCCCTGTGGAAAATAATTGCCTCTCCGATAGTCCTGGTACTGAGAAGGCAGTGTATCTCCTCCTCAGAAGGAATGTTGGGAGATGAAGCAAGATGATAGCCCTTGTTTGGAACAGCATCTATTAAATATCCTGTTTCCCGCAGTTCTTTGATATGTTTCAATATTGCAGCACGGGTAATTCCGACTTCCGCAGATATTTGCTGACCTGAAATAAAACCTGTGCTCGCTCTGAGCATTTTCAGAATTCCGTTCGAGACTTTATCCATTTTTTATTACCCCATGCAGATCCGGTGATATCCAGAAAGATAGAAATCGTTTGAACCATGAAAGTCCGGATCTGAATTGTCAACCTGTCATGACAGCTCGATTGACGTTAAGCAGCCCTCACCATCAAAGTGTTAGTCTATGAAAATCGGCTGCATGAGATAAAGAATCTGCTCAGGATTGAATAAATCCAGAATTCCGGATGTGATTCCGAAACCGGGTATTTCAATTGAGCCGGGGAAAGAAGGAATCGGATATATCCGCACATTGAGATCTTCATCCGGATCCATTCCTGTCATTTCCGCTGCGTAATGAACAGCATCCACCACCCCGCCGATCTCATCCACAATTCCTATCTCGACTCCGTCGATTCCGGACCAGACTCTGCCCTGAGCGATGGAATCAACTTCCTCGAAGGTCATCCCCCGTCCTGAGGCTACCGTTTCGACAAAGCGGTTGTACCCATCCTCCATCAGGTCGAAGATCCTGCCGCGTTCCGCGTCCGTATATGGGCGGAAGATACTGGACATCGACGCCATTGAACCTGTTAATACTTCTTCAACATTGATCCCGAGACTATCCAGAAGTTCTCCGCAGGAAAATTTCCCGGATACTATTCCGATAGAACCTGTTATCGTCATTCTATCCGCGAATATTCTGTCTGCTCCGCAGGCCATATAGTAACCTCCGGAAGCAGCAACACCGCCCATGGATACTATCACCGGAATATTTTCTCTGATTCTTTCTACTGCATGATGCATATCATCACTGGCAAGAGCGTCACCGCCCGGAGAATCTATCCGGAGGACAATTACCTTTACCCCGGGCCGCGACGCGGCATTCCGGAGAGCATCACAGATCGATTCGCTTCCCATGGTTCTTCCAAATGGAAATGATGATTCGCTGTACCCTCTCATGATGTATCCGGCAGCGACAACAACGGCGATGTGGCTGTCCTGTCCCCAGACATTGTATTCAGGTATTGAAGAAGCGTATTCTTCAAGGGAAACTGTTGTGAAATCACTTCCAAAATCATCTCTCGTCAATCTTTCAATCTCATCCTGGAAGGAAATTCCATCAACCATCCCGTAAGCAACAGCTCTCTCCGCCGTATATGGACCTGTGTCCATTATCCTGCGGAGCTGAGCCGGTTCAAGACCCCGTCCATTGGCTACACCAGCAATAAGTTCTGCCTGCAGCGATTCCAGCAGACTTGTCGTAGCCCTTTTTTGTGCATCGGACATGTCGGATCTTGTCAGCATATCACTTGCGCTCTTGTATTCACCTATATGTACCAGATCGGGATAGATACCGATACGGTCAAGAAAGTCTCTCAAGAAGAAAGCTTTGGAGGAAATTCCCAAGAACGAAACTCGTCCGGATGGATGCATCCAGATCCTGCTCGCACAGGACGCAACATAGTATTCAGAGTTACTGCCGTTTTCCAGAAAGACATAGACCTTTTTACCTGATCTGACTATCCTGCTGAGAAGAGCGCGAATCTCTTCAGCCTGAGCAAGAGAACCAACAGGGCCCTGTATGTCCACTATCACACCGGATACGGACTTGTCGGAAGCAATTCTATCGAGCAGAAGAGCCGTTTCTGTATAGCAGGGCAGGATCCCGCTGAGGAAAGGTCTCTGTTGAAGCTCGTTCATATCCTCAATTTCAAAACGGACAAATCTGCCTGAAGGAGTGAGCAGATTCGGACCAGGCTCAGATGAGAAAGTGAAATCACCCCTGGAAGCGGAATAAGAGTAGTGCTCGTCTGTTGTTGCTCCGCAGGCGAAGGATGTTGTCCCGAATCCGGCTTCAAGTCCTAGGCTGAGATGGTTGCTCCCCGCTTCAGCACGAATAGTCAGACCGTCAAGGAAACGGAATTCAACTCCCCCGGAAAACTTGCTGTCATCGAATTCTCTTTCGGTTTCAAAATCAGTAACCAGTGTAAGCCGGTTTCCAAAAGGTCTGACTGCAAATCCGGCTCTGTATACAGCTTCTACATCATCACCACCGGGAAGATCGACCCCCCCCTGCCGGACCATTCCGAAACTGAACCATTCAACGGGTCTGATTATCAGACCGAGAGTGAAGAAATTCTTTCCGGACCATTGGTTTCCATTAACGGTGGGATCGAACCAGGTGTAGCCGACACCAATGGATGCTATCTGATCAAACAGGTGTGTTCCGCTCGATAGTGTGAATCGCCGCATATCGCAATCATCGTTCCACCATCCCGAGAAACCTGCTCCGGGAAATGCTATGGATAAACGGTCAAGTCCCTCGAAGGCGCTGTCAGAAGCAGCCATGCCTATTCTCAATCGAAGGTTGCTTACAAAATTAAATCCTGCAGGGTTGATCAGTTCTGGATTACCGACTTCAGGATAAGCTACCCAGTTAAATATCTCACCGGGGCCGGGAGCTACAGCTGCTGCTGCGATGGAGGAAAACAGCACCAGTATAAATGCAAAGCTGATCAGTTTCATCCCTCACTCCTTCTTCTGCTGAACCGGAAATCAAATGTACGCCGCTGACCTTTTTTCAGGAACTTATACCTTGGGACACGCACCAGAGCGCCTGGCTTTTTGGGGACACGCACCAGAGCGCCTGGCTTTTTGGGGACACGCACCAGAGCGCCTGGCTTTTTGGGGACACGCACCAGAGCGCCTGGCTTTTTGGGGACACGCACCAGAGCG
>DAOWNO010000021.1 GCA_030642525.1 Candidatus Aegiribacteria sp. | reverse complement strand
TCATTCCAGGAACTACCGATAGAATAGTAGTGCTGAAAGATCTTTCTGAAGTGATTCAGGCCCAGACCAAGGCAGCAGAGAGCGAAGAAAGATATCGTGCTGCCATTGAGAATACGAGAGATGGAATCCTCATCTGCAGCAGAGACAGGGTACTTTTCACTAATACAAGTTTCTGTAATATGACCGGTCAGACTCGCGAACACATCTACTCTGTCAATCCTGTTATGCTGTTTCATAAGGATGACAGGAGCAAACTTTTCTCAATAATCAGGACAGAGGGAAATGGCACGAAGAAAGCCCCGATTTTTAAAGCCAGAGTGCGTAAAGGGAAAGGACATTTTAAGGGAGAACTTTCCACGATCGGAATCAAGTACCGTGACAATCATGCGGTATTCATCTCTATCAGAGAGCTTTCAGATAGTAAAGAGACTGAGAAGGAATTGCAAGGAAGCAAAGGATTTCTGGAAGCATTGATAGAAAATTCACCGATTGGAATTTCTGTTCACGACAGAAATGGAACACTTTTGATGGCAAACAAAGCCTGGAGAAAGATCTGGAGGAAAACGAAGAAAAACCAGCTGAAAAAGATGATCCCCAGGCCTGAACTAAAGATGGATGTAAGTGATGCCTATCTAGGAGATTACATAAGGGTCGTAGAGGAGATATATCACAAGGGTGGAGAGCTCTACATCCCGCAACTAAGGATTCTCAATCCTTATGCTGATGGAACTGAATGGATTTCTCATCACTTCTTTGCTCTCAAGACTGCAGATGGAGAAGTGGATAAAGTCGTTACGCTGACGGTAGACCTCACAGAATCGTTCAAAACAAGGGAGGAACTCGAAGTAACAGGAGATAAGTACAGAGAACTTTCCAGAAATGTGCCGGTCGCCTTATACCGGTCCACGACGAAACCGGGTGGACAGATCCTCTCTGCCAACCCTGAGATGTTTAATATGTTCGGGATTGCAAACGTTGAAGAACTCGGAAATCTCAGTGTAAAGGATCTTTATGTTGATACTGAGAAAAGACGGGAATTAATTGAAAAGATCCAGCGGGATGAGATTGTGGAAAATTTCGAAGCTGAGCTGAAGAAGGTAGATGGAACTTCGTTTCTTGCTTCCATTTCAGCAAAAGGAATAGCAGGAAGCAGTGGAACGATTGATTACATTGAAGGAATAATCAGAGATATAACAGATCAGCGCAAAATGGAGGAAGATCAGCATAAGATTGAGAATCTGGAATCAATAGGAAACCTGGCCGGCGGTATAGCACACGATTTCAACAATCTCCTGATGAGCATTCAGGGAAACATCTCCCTCGTTCTATCCGGAATGGATGAAAAAGAGAACCGCGACAGGCTGATTATGGCAGAAACAGCTATAGATGACGCTGCTGACCTGACAAGACAGCTTCTTACATTCTCAGAAGGCGGAGTTCCTGTGAAGAAGAAAGTTGATTTGAGAAGTATCGTTCCCGCAGCAGCGCAGTTTGCATTGAGAGGGTCCAGTATATTGTCGAAATTCAATATTGACGACAATCTTGATTTTGTCGAAGTTGATGTTGAACAGATTTCTCAGGTTATCAAGAACATAGTTCTTAATTCAGTTCAAGCTATGCCGGATGGCGGAATAGTAAAAATAGCCTGCAGAAATCTGGAAATTCTGGAAGATGACGGTGATCTGAAGACAGGCAGTTACGTTCTCATTTCAATAAAGGATTTAGGCGAAGGGATATCTTCGCAGAATCTGGTGAAGATCTTTAATCCTTACTTCACAACAAAATCGGGCGGAACAGGATTGGGTCTTTCAATGTGCTATTCCATTATTTCCCGACACTCCGGCATTATCAGGGTCTTTTCTGAACCGGGCAAAGGAGCTGAATTCGTCATATACCTGCCGATTGCAACTGATGTTTTCATTGAAGAGGCGAAAACTGAAGAAGTGAAAACAGACAATATCGGGAATCATGACCCTGTTGAAGACTCGATGCATATTCTTGTCATGGACGATGACCCCGGCATAAGAGATGTACTGACCGGTATGCTTGAAATTCTCGGACACAGCGCTGAAGAGTGTGAGAATGGTGCGGATGCGATATCCTTATGCAAAAACCGGATATCTTCCGGGAATCCATTCGACATAGTGATCATGGATTTAACCATACCCGGAGGAATGGGCGGGGAAGAAACAATCAAATATCTCAGGGAGATAAATCCTGATATTAAAGCTATTGTATCCAGTGGATATTCGAACAATCCTGTAATATCTAATTTCTCCGATTATGGTTTTTCCGGAAAGCTCGTAAAACCATTCAGAGTATCAACACTGAAAAGAGAGATTCGCTCTGTCCTCAGTAAATGAAAACAAGCAGAAGCAGGAATTCTACCTTGAGGATACAAGCAGGATATTCAACAGGAAGACAATTAGAAAGGGTATCTTCCTCTTTCTCTTTATATCAATAACAGCACTTGCAGGTATTTTCTTCTACTCGAATACAGAGAATTCCCTTGAAGCTCTTTCAAATCTTCAGCCTGTTTATCTTCTTTTGATATTTCCTCTGTCCTTCCTTGACCTCTGGCTCGGTGGCCTGAGGATTCATGTCTTCACCCGCAAGCTGAAACCCGGCACAAGTACGTGGCTGAGCTTCAGGGCAAATCTTGCCAATATCTTCATGGGCGCGGTTACTCCGTCACAGACGGGTGGTGGCCCGGCTCAGCTCTTCATTCTGCACCAGGGGGGTATATCAGTTGCAAGGGGAATGTCGATTGGTGTTATCAACTTTCTGTCGACGATAGTGTTCTTTATCATTGCCTCCGGCGGAGCGCTTCTGTTTCTTGAAGGAAGTTTTTCATCGAAAGTAATGAATCACCTGATCGTAGCGGGTTTTGTAGTGTTCTGCCTTCAGTTCGTAATTGTGTTGACTGCGCTGCTTAAACCGTCGATCTTTGAACGATTCTTCAATTTTCTGACAGGATTCTTTACCAGGATACCCAGGATCGCAAAAAAGGCTAAGGCTCTGCGAAAATGGTTCAGCCGATTTGTAGAACATTATGGAGATGCATGCAGATTCTTTTTTAACAGGGAATTGCTGGTAGTTCTACAAAGTTTCGTGCTCACAGGAATTCTGTACCTGAACAAGTTTACACTTGCATACTTCATTATGAAGGGTATAGGCGGATCCGGTGAATATATGGATGTGATCGCAATACACATGATTGTTTTCTTCATCTCCTATTTTGCCCCGAGCCCGGGAGCCAGTGGAGTAGCTGAGCTTACAACCGCTGCATTGATGAGTTCTGTAATTTCAAGGAATCTTCTTCCAATATTTACGCTTCTGCAGAGATTTTTCCTGCTCTATGTTCCAGTAATCCTGGGAGTATTTACTGTTCTGAGAGCGGTTCGAAGAACAGAAACCTTAAACACGGCCGGAAACAGCACAGATGATTCAGGAGAGGTTTGAATTGAGAGCATTCAAGGCATACGATATCAGAGGAGTTTACGGTAAAGATTTTAATGGAATGACAGTTTACAGGATAGGATTCTTCCTTCCCGGGCTCCTTTCAGCAGAGAAGGTTCTGGTCGGTTACGATTGCAGGGAATCTACACCCGAGCTGTTTCAGAATCTCGTCAAAGGTATCACAGACGCCGGAGCAGATGTTTATAACATGGGACTCGCAACGACTCCGATGGTTTACTTCGCTACAGCTACGCATGGATTCAAAGCCTCAGTTCAAATAACCGCTTCTCATAATCCCGGAGAATACAACGGTTTGAAAATTTCCCGAGCGGGAGCTCTTCCCGTCGGATACGACTCGGGTCTGAGAGAGCTGGAGGCAATGGTTGAGAATGAAGATACAGAACCGTCTGAAATCAAAGGCGAATTAGTAGAACTGCCTGGCATAAAGGAAGAATATCTGTCGTTTCTGAAAAAGTTCCGAGGAGATTATACTGATCTTGAATTTGGGATTGACTGCTCCAACGGAATGGCTTCAATACTTGTGGGTGATCTTTTTGGAACCGATCCTTTGGTCATTTACGATATTCTGGACGGCACTTTTCCAAACCACCCTCCGAATCCTCTGGATGAGAAGAATACAAGTGATCTGAAAGACCTGGTAACAGCAAAAGAACTGGATATAGGAATTATTTTTGATGGTGACGCGGACAGGGTCATGTTTGTTGATGACCGAGGGCGATTTGTTCGCCCTGATCTGATCACTGCTGTTCTCGGACTACACTTTCTTCAGAAAAAGAAGGGATACGTTCTGTGTGACATAAGAACATCCCGAGCTGTCACCGAATACATAGAAAAACTTGGAGGCCGACCGTTCATGTGGAAAGTCGGTCATTCCCATGCCAAGATGAAAATGAAGGAACTGAAAGCAATTTATGGAGGAGAGCTGGCAGGTCATTACTATTTCAGTAAATTCTTCAATTGCGATTCCGGTATGCTTGCAGCGCTTCTTGTCCTTAATATCGCGGTGAAGTTAAAAGAAAGAGGAAGAACATTCTCCTCTCTGATCGATTCAATTTCGATTTATGCGAACTCCGGAGAAGTCAACTTCAGGATTGATGATAAAAAGGCGGCAATGGAGAATTTGAAAAACTACTTCACTTCAAGAGAAAAACCTGATGCGGTTTATGACTTTGACGGATATAGAATTGAATTCCCGGACTGGTGGTTCAGTATAAGACCTTCCAATACCGAGCCGTATCTGCGTCTTGTCACTGAAGCGATTGACGAAAAGCTCCTGGAATCGAAACTGAAGAAGATAAAACAGTTACTGAAATCCGGGGGGCACATCTGAAGGTGTCCCCCGGATTCCTGATATCCTACCTGATAAGCATAACCTGCCTGGTTACAGAACCGATTTCTGTCCGCATTCGTACGAAGTAGACTCCAGAAGCTGCAGGATTTTCATTAGTGTCATTGCCCTGCCATATGACTGTATGTTCCCCGGCCATGAACTCCTGCCCGGCAATTGTCTTAATCTGTCTTCCGGAGAGGTCGTAAACAGATATCTCCACAAATCCATCAGAAGTAAGATTGAAGGGTATGACAACCTGCGCGGAGAAAGGATTGGGATAAAGAGGATTCAATGAAAGAACAGAAGGAATCCCGTCTTCCCCCTCAATTCCAACCGAGAGATTGCTCAGTGCCTTTATACAGAAATTTGCAGTTGTATCCACTTCTGTAAGATCAGTCCAGGCTGTGCCATTAAGGTAATAGCTCTCACCCGGACTTGCAGATGATTCTACAATTACTCTGTAACTCGCTCCGAGAAGTACAGGGACATCCGAAGTACAGCCAAAAGGCTGTCCCCCATCCAGAAGTTCCAGATAAACATAGAAATCGCATCCTGTATCGATGTTTACCGCAGTTGAAAGCTCAATAGTATGGAAACCGGTATACGAAGCTGTACCGCTTTCGCTCGAGAGTTCATTAAGCAGTTCTCCTCCGGAGAATGTTTCGAATATCTTTACTGTATAATCAACATCATCCACAGCAGTGAAAAAACTGACCGCTTCAACCGTTTCATAATTTTCAGCCACGAAAGCATTGAATGCCTCTGTTGCTGTAAGCAGAGTATCTCTCCATCCATGGTAATCGTGGTAATAAATATTCGAGTATGCAAGAGGCTCAACATCGCGAAGAGAAATAGCACCCATAGTGGGATTCTGGCAGCAGTGCTTGTCGTAAAAGGATATCCAGAAGAACCCATCATTTCCCCACCAGGTGCCCCAGCTGTTCTTGCAGAGCCAGGCACCGGGCTGCGGAGCCTGTGTCACCTTTGCATTGTCCCAGCCTATGATTGAGATGGCATGGTTCGGGTCAAGCGTGCTGGATGGGGGTTGATAGTGAATATAGCCTGACATGAAGGAGCCATCGTAACACATGCATGTTCCAATGACTCCGTGATCCATAATGACCTGCTTGATTTCATTGATATTTTCCAGGTTTGCTCCCGCGGTGTACCACGCGATCGTCCTTGGATAGTAGTAATGATAACTTGCCTGATATCTATCGGGAGGAGTATCAAAAGATTGCCCGTCAATATTTCTCACAGACCCCTCACCTCTCGTGAGATAGGCTGAAGTCACAAGATAATCACCTCCCTGATGCACCTCAAGCCCGCCGCCGGTGGGAGGGTCTGTGTCATCATTGTTGAACTGGTTGAAACCGTTCCACCAGTCAAGATGGTATTCAGCAAGATCGGGCTCGCCGGTCTCCCCCGCAGCTGTCCAGACACCTGTCATCATCAAATTTCCCTCAATGGCTGACATTGCTCCAAAGGTCCAGCATGTGCCGCCCTCCTGGCTTTTCACGGAAGTTACATAGTTTTCACCGAAAACATCGCGCAAATCAAAAGTAGCGGGCGGATCAGCGAACGAAAAGGAAACAAAACATAAAAACAGAAAGATCACCATCAGCTTTTTCATAAATGAACCTCCAAAGAAAGAATTCTATCAGTAGTTCGTCAATCTATTGTAACATGAATTTGACAGGACAGTTCCGCTTATAATGCCTGTATATTCTGAACAGGTCAAGATTGCAGCCTGGTCATATATTATCAATTGTACAAACGGGAGGAAAAAGGTTTATATATTTATGCTGTGCTGGTAAGAAGCATGAACACAAAAACTTTTCAGTAAATCCTCGGATCAGGAAAAGTTTTATTCAACTGGTAATAACCCTGTCCAATCTGGAAGGAGCATTTCATGCTCGAAAAACTCAGAACGATGATTAAAGGAATTGATGCGGATTTCATTGATATCAGGTACGAGATAAAGAAGCAGACCCTTATAGCTTTTACCGGCAGGGAAATCAGGCAGATCGGCTCCAACAGCACTGACGGATATGTTGTGAGAGTCCTGAAAAATGGTGGATTCTCCACTGCAACGGTAACAAAGGAAGAAGATGTCCATCGCGCGATTGAACTTGCTGTCGAAGGGGCTGAAACAATTGTTGAGACAAGAGGCAGAAAATCTGAGTTTGAACAGGTGCCGGTTGTTCGGGATAAAGTCATGCTTGAGCTTAACGGAGATCCCAGAAAGATTCCTATTGATGAGAAACTTGCTCTGACCAGCATGTATAACGATCTTATGCTGGAGCAGCCTTCTATAGAAACGACTAATCTTTCGTACAGTGAAATCGGCAGAGAGAAATATTACGTCAACTCGGAAGGATCTGCCGTTTCGGAAGAGATCCTGACAACGAATATTGCGGGTGAGGTTATTGCCAGGCGTGACAGACTGCTTCAGAACATAAGAATCTCGATTGGCGGAGCTGACGGATATAACCGGCTTCTCGGCAGAAATGACGTTTTTATCAAACGAGCGCGGATAGCAGGAAAGCTGCTTGATGCAGAACCGGTTAAGGGCGGCACATACAATGTGATACTCAGCCCTCTTCTTACCGGTGTATTCACTCATGAGGCTTTTGGACATTTCAGTGAGGCGGACATTATTGAGGATAATCCCTCTCTCAGAAAGAAAATGTCTCTCGGGGAAAGTCTGGGTACGGAACAGGTTACAATAATAGCGGATTCAACAATCCCGAATCAGATCGGCTACTACAGATATGACGATGAAGGTGTCGAAGTGAAACCGGTAACCCTTATGGACAGGGGTGTACTGACCGGAAGACTTCATTCCCGTCGTACCGCAAAAGCTTTCGGAGAGCCAGTAACAGGTCATTCAGTGGCTGAAGATATGCGTTTTGAACCCATAATCAGAATGGGGACCATCTTTATCGAACCCGGAGAGAAAAGCTTTGAAAACCTGCTCGAAGAACTCGGTGAAGGACTTTATCTGATTGACGGTAAGGGTGGTCAGACAAGCGGAGAGAATTTCACATTTGGAGCTCAGTACGGTTTCATCGTGAAAAACGGAATACTCGGTCCGATGATTCGTGATATCAATATTATGGGCAACCTGTTCACCACTCTGCAGAATATTACAGCTGTCGGGAATGACCTGACGATTTCGGAAAGGGGAGGTTGCGGAAAAGGGCAGCTGAATATCAAATCCGCTCTTGGGGGGCCTCATGTTCTCATTCATGATATGGTAGTAGGAGGAGTATGACATGAAAAAACTTCTGGAAACAGCATCAAAAGTATCGGAGCAGGCAGAAGTATACAGTATACGTACTGATTCCAGTGCTCTCGAAATGAGAAACGGTACTCCGACAGATCTGTCCGCATCAATTCAATCAGGATTTGCAATCAGGCTGCTGAAGGATGGCAGAATAGGAACAGCTTACACGAAGAATCTTCTTGACAGAGAAGAACTTGTTGAAAATGCTCTTGATTCTCTCAAGGGAAATGTCAAGGCTGGATTCTCTTTTCCTGCCTCCGTGGACATACCCGGGTCTCAGGCTCCGGATGATTCCATTGCTGAGATGGGGTATCATGATCTTCACAAACACTCGGAGAGAGTGCTTGATCATCTTAAAGGAAAGATTGAGGGACAGATTGACGTTCATTCCGGGCGGGGCATCACAGATCTCGAGATAATCAATACGAGCGGACTCGATGTCTCAAGCAAAACGTCCTTCATGTACACGTTCACTTCTTTGCTCTTTCCGAACACAGAGACTTCGGTGCATAAAATATTCCTGAGCAGGAAACCGGCTGATTTCCCGAAAGGGGAACTTGATAACCTGATGAATATGTACAACGCAGGATTGCCTGAAGTGGAGATATCCACCGGTAGAATGAAGGTTGTGTTCATGCCTGATGCAATGTACACACTTATCTGGAGACTCTCAGCGGCCGCGTCCGGAAAATCTTTCTACAATAAAGTATCGCCTCTTCAAAACAGGCGGGGAGAGCAGATCGTTTCAGAAAAGTTTTCACTGTACGGTGACCCGACCGATCCGGACGACGTTTCCCAGACATATTTTGATGATGAGGGCGTGCCGACCGGGAAAAACACGATAATTGATAAAGGTGTTTTCAAGAATATCATCCTCAATCTTGATTATGCTGAAAAACTGAACGAGAAACCCGCAGGGAATGGATTCAGAGGTGGAATGTGGGGCGGCGAAACGATTTCTCTGCTCCCGGCACCTTCACTGCATTGCTGCAGGATTTCGCCCGGAAGCATTTCCCTGGAAGAAATGATCGCAAGTATCGATAAAGGCGTCATAATTCTCGGAGTTCTTGGCGCTCATTCAGGGAACATTCTTAACGGTGATTTTTCTGTTGGACTCAACCCGGGATACTACGTTGAAAATGGCGAGATCAGAGGAAGGGTCAAGGATGGAATGGCTGCGGGTAATGCCTACGAGATATTGATGAATATCGAACATGTCGAGAATACGCTTCACGATTCCATAACGGGTGGCAAATATCCCGCAATACTGATAAATAACGTCAATGTTGCCGCGAAGGATTAACGTGTCATTCTGACACGTACTTATGTAAAAATGATGCCGGGATGGGTTTTCAAACCATTTCCGGCATCTTGAATCTTGAAAATTCATCAGCACTATACTGCGTTGACGCATATAGATACATCTACTTCGTTATACTCTTACTTCCATCCTGGACGAACTGTTCAACTTCCATTTTCTGGAAAGTCTTTTGCTTTGTATATGGTGGAGACACAAGGAAACTGCATAAGAAAGGAGGCAGTAATATGAGGCATGAAGACAGAATAGTAAGAAGAAGTCGTTATTTATCCCCCATGGAGGTTGTACTGAGGAGTATAGCTCCTGAATTCGATATCTTCAATAATGGGAGGGAATGGGCTCCTGAGGTAGATATCACGGAAGATGCCGATTCGATCCAGATAAGAACGGAAATACCTGGAATGAAGCGTGAGGAAATAGATATCGATATCGCCAATGGAGTTCTTTCCATCAAAGGCGAGAAGAAGGAGGAGAAAAGCGAAGAGGGTAAGACATGGCACCGTAGAGAGGTCCGCTATGGCAGCTTTTCACGCTCTTTTACTCTCCCGGCGGATGTGAAAAGTAATGAATCGAAGGCTTCCTACGAGGATGGGGTTCTGACGATTGTTCTTCCCAAGGAGGAAAAGGCGCTTCACAGAAGAATCGAAATAGAAGAGTAACAGGGGACATTTACTCTCCGGTTCGTGTACAGGCTCCAAACACAACCCGGGGGACATGCAGGCACTGCTGCGTGTCCCCCCTAACCTCTGCTGCGTATCCTCCTGCATATTCCACTGGTTAAGGAAGAAACAGGAAACAGGGGAGGAAAAATGCGATTTTCGGAACTGGCACTGAAGACCAGATCAATTCGACGATTTAAACAGAGTGTCAGACTTAAAAAAGAAAACATCCTGGCTTTTGTTGATTCAGCCAGATTCGCCCCCAATGCGGCAAATCTTCAGTTGTTGCGATTCAGTGTTGTAATTTCAAAAAATGATTGCGAAAAGATATTTCCTGCACTGAAATGGGCCGGTTATCTTGAAGAATGGACAGGTCCGGAGAATGGCGAGAGACCGTCAGCCTATATAGTGATTAATGCTCCGGAAGAGGAAAAGCCGTATACAAAAATGGACGTGGGAATTGCAGCAGCCTATTTAGTTCTATCAGCAAGAGAAGCAGGTTATGGTTCGTGCATCATAATGAGCTTTGACTGCGGAATTATTGCAGAAGCAGTGAATACTCCCGAGGATTACAGACCGCAACTTGTAATAGCCCTTGGCGTTGCCGGAGAAGAAGTTATTCTGGAGACTGCGCATAAGGATATAAGATACTGGAGAGACGAACTTGGCAAACACCATGTTCCAAAACTCAGACTATTCGAAATACTAACGAAACAGAAACATATACAGGAGGATCAGAATGATCAGTTCTGAGAAATACTCGGATCGCAGACAACGACTGATAGAGAAAATGCCTGAAGAATTTGCTCTAATTCTTCCCCCCTCCACATCAAAATCTTCCAGTGCGGATGGACACTATCCATACACCCCGAATCTTAATCTTGTCTACCTGACAGGCATAACACAGCCAGAGACCTGGCTTGTCATACACAGGAGAAAGGATATGGACTTCAGGGAGGACCTGTTCATAGAAGCCTACGATGAAACTCACGCAAAATGGATTGGATCTGTTCTGACAAAGGAAGAAGCTCAGGAAAGAAGCGGAATAGAGAACATTTCATTCAATACAGGCGTTAAGAAGTGGATTGACCGAATCATACAGCGCTGGGGTATAGAGAATGTTCTGGTGGATTATCCGATTGCCGGTGTTACAGGTGAAAAAGGAAGCAGATTGAGGTTTGCAGACGAACTGCTTGCCGCATACCCCCATCTTAATTTTGGCAGGCTGTCCAAAGCCGTCTTCCGCATGCGAATGATAAAGGACGCAGATGAGCTGAATCTTTTGCGGGAGGCAATAGAGCTTTCTCGAAAGGGTTTCGTCCGCGCTCTCAAAGCTATGAAACCGGGGATGCTCGAGTATGAATTTGAAGCTGAGTTGCTGTACGAATTTATGCGAAACGGGGAGAAAGAGCCCGCGTTTCCAGCAATAGTTGCCGGGGGAAGCCGCGCGACCTGCCTTCATTATGCAGATAATAATCAGCCTCTTGAGGATGGAACTCTGCTTCTCCTTGATTTCGGGGCCAGAAAACAGCTCTACAATGCGGATATTTCAAGAACCGTTCCGGTGAACGGCAAATACACAGACAGGCAGCGAGAGCTTGTCCTGATGGTCATAGAAGTTCAGGAGGAAGCTATACGATTGCTTCGGCCCGGGAAGCTGCATTCAAAGTGGAACTCCGAAGTAGAGGATTTCTACGCCGGGATTCTAATTAAAAAAGGTTTCATTGAAAATAAAGAGGACATAAAAACATACTACTACCACAATATCGGCCACCATCTGGGGCTGGATACACATGATGAAAACGTTCTCAGCGATGTGCTTCAGGAGGGTATGGTTCTTACAGTCGAACCCGGATTCTATTCGGAAGAAGAAGGTATCGGCATAAGAATAGAGGATGATGTTCTTATTGGAGAAAAAGTGAATACAGTGCTGTCAGAGAGCATTCCGAAACATCCTGATGAAATCGAAGCAATTATGGCTGGAGGAAACTGATATAGGATATTCCACTGAAGATCTTAAATGGATGGAACTGGCTCTCGAACAGGCAGACGAGGCTTTCAGAGCGGGAGAAGTTCCTGTAGGCGCGGTACTTGTGGAATCTTCCGGAAAATATTTTGCTGATCGGAATCGAACAAGAGAAACAGGTCTTCCAGCTTCTCATGCCGAGCATCTTGTGATAACGGTGGCTGCGGAAGCAAGGGAAGACTGGAGACTCGATGACTGCAGTCTGTATTCCACTCTTGAACCCTGTCTCATGTGTGCGGGTCTTGCCGTGATCTCCCGTATACCAAGAATAATCTACGGTGCGTGGGATAAACGGTTCGGAGCATTTGGATCTGTTACTAATATCCTTGAGATGCCGAACCTCAATCACTATCCTGATGTAAAGGGTGGATGCCTTGCGGACAGGTCATACCGGCTTCTGAAAGAATTCTTCCGCCCGATCAGGGAAAAGGGGTCAAAT
This sequence comes from Candidatus Aegiribacteria sp., assembly GCA_030642525.1. Classification (GTDB taxonomy): domain Bacteria; phylum Fermentibacterota; class Fermentibacteria; order Fermentibacterales; family JCC-6; genus Aegiribacteria. The sequence goes on along the minus strand of DAOWNO010000021.1, from coordinate 1,400 downwards.
CTTTACTCTTGACATTATTCTGATATGAAATGAAAGACATCAGACATGGCATTAAACTTTCTTTAACAAGATGCAATAATGATGAAAGCAAAATGTCAAGAGTAAAGATTTGACCCCGATGCCTCAAGGTGTTTTCTGAAAATCTCCGAGAGCCTGTCATCATCCTTGCTTGAGCCGAACAGCCAGAGCATCTCCACTGTGTTCTTCTTATCATGTGTTGAATAAGCGGAAAGATGACAGCCATGTTCCGCGTAATCCTCGGAGAAGAAAAGACACTTTTCAAGAGAATATGCCTCGACAAAACCCTTTCCGGGTGTTTCAACTCTGGCCCAGTCACCGACAAAGGACCACGATCCCGCATGCTTTCTTCCCTGTCGAAGGAGCGGTTCTCTCTGAGATGAGAATACTGCGTTCTCATGTTCTCCGCCCGGAGAGAGGAAACAGCGGACGTCGAATTCACCGCCTAAATAGGTTTCGTGTAGAGCCTCGGGACAGAACCTGGTTCGGACAACAGGTACACCGGGGAACATGGACACTCGCCAGGTCAGTAACAGTGAGCCGTATTTCTTATGGTCTATCTTCCACCTGAGTTCCCAGCCTTTTTCCGTCAGACCGTTTTTTTCAAGCTCGAATCTGCTCCATTCAGGCTTTATTGTGTCGAGTCTGAAAGGTTTTTCTCTGGAGTCGTTTACTCTGGGTATTATTCCCCCGAACCAGGGCTTCTCCCAGGCGAAGTCCGAAGGTCCCGGATGAGAGGACATGAGAAATTCCACATCGTCCAGTTTCAGGCTGAAAACATGACCGAACTCAGTAGGATCAATCAGAGCTTTCATCCTCTTATTCTGAAGAACAAGGATCCCGTCTTCCTCGAGAAGTTCAGTGGATTCAACGGTTTCGGGTAGTATTAGAACAGGATATACGGTTTCTCTCTCTGCCATCACAAGGCTGATCTCACTGAAACCGGAACCGGATATCGCAGCTGAGATGGAGGTTCCCCTGAAAGCAGGGCCCTCAGAGAGTATTTTCCCGTCGAGAGTAACTGCGGCTTTGCGCTTTCCCAGCAGGTGGTGCGATAGTTGTATTTCCGCTCCATCCTTCAGAACAGGAGTGACATTATGATCGAGAAAGCCGAATCGTTTTTTCGTTTCTCCCAGTTCCCAGCCCAGGCATTGAACTCCTCTGAATAAGCTGTCATAATCACCATCCATAATAAGCATTCGGAATATTGGTGATTCAATGGATTCGCCGGGTTCAATAATGATTTCCTTTGTTTCAGGCCGGTTGTAATGAAGTTCGGACCAGCCCGGAAAGTAAACCATTATCGATCTGCTATTTCCGGAATTGGCGAACCATGGAGCGCCTAGATCATCCACTTTTCTTGGCAGATCTTCTTCGAAGTC
>DAOWNO010000166.1 GCA_030642525.1 Candidatus Aegiribacteria sp. | reverse complement strand
GTCTTTGCCAATCGCCTGTTTAAGGACTTTATCCATTTCAGCTATACTGTACGGCTTCGGAAGCATATTGATGAATCCGTGCTCTCTGAAATTTGCCATGATAGGATCGGTAGAATATCCGCTTGAAACAATTATCCTGGCTTCCGGATGAATGTTAAGAATATTCCTGGTCGCTTCAAGTCCACCCATCTCACCCGGGACAATAAGGTCCATTATGACAGCATCGAACGGATTACCGGAATCCATAGCTTCAGTGTATTTCTCAACAGCTTTGCTGCCGTTTTGAGATATTTCCACTTCATAACCGAACCCCTTCAGAAGCTCACTTACAGTATCAAGAATCATCAATCTGTCATCCATGATCAGTATTCTTCCAGCATATTCCTGCACTTCAGTGGATTCTTTCCCGCTGGCGGATTCAGCAGTGACAGCGGGAAGATAAAAGTGAAAAACAGCTCCCTCTCCCAGAACAGATTCCACATCAATATAGCCATCGTGTTTCCTCATGATTGAGAAAGAACTTGACAGACCCAGACCGCTTCCACCCCGCTTTGAGGAATAGAACGGATCGAATACTCTGCTCAATTCCTCTTCCCTGATGCCCGATCCGTTGTCCCTGACTGAAATCTTAACGTATCGTCCCGGCTTCAGAAAACGTTCCAGTCGCGTTTCACCTGATTCCTCCCCGGATTTACCGACGGTTATGTTAAAAGCTTCAATCTCTATTGTACCGCCTTTGCTCATCGCCTGCTTCGCGTTGATAACGAGATTACTGATAACCTGATTAATCTGCTCCACATCGATATTCACATCCATGAGATTCGGCTGGATATCGAAATTGCACTTAATGTTCGAACCTCTAAGCACAAAGTCAGCTGTTACTTCGAGAAGCTCGACTATTGACACTACTTTTTTAAGAGGGGCTCCGCCCTTAGAAAACGTCAGCATCTGCTGAGTCAGGCTTTTTGCGCCCATAGCCGCCCTCTCCATATCCAGAAGCAGATCATATACCCTTCCTCCGCCTGGAATATGCATTTTTGCGAGAGAAATATTTGCGATAATCGCCATGAGTACATTGTTGAAATCATGTGCAATACCGCCGGCAAGGACACCGAGTGATTCAAGTTTAGCGATCTTCAGAAGTTCCTCTTCCATTTGCCTCCGCTCGGTAATATCCCTTCCAATTACCGTAAGAAATTTTCCTTCACTGGTTTTCCAGATCGAGATCGACAGGTCGAGAGGAAATTCCGATCCGTTTTTTCTGAAGCCCTGAATCTCAAAATTGCTTTCGATCTGCCAGGAGTTCTCAGAAGAATCGGGTTCTATGATCCCAAGGAAATGGGCGTTCTCCATCAATTCCGGAATAAGTATTTCCACGTTCTTCCCGATGATCTCATCGGCAGTGTACCAGAAATTGTCACATGCTGATCTATTCAGCTGAATTATGATACCCTCAAGGTCAGCTGTAATTATTATTTCTTTCGCGCTTTCCGCTACGGATCTGAATCTCTCCTCGCTCTTTTCAAGAGATTCAATGGTTTTGCTGTTGATAGCTGCTATTGCAGCGAATTCACTGAAAGCGGAAGACAATCTGAGATCGTTTTCATCAAATCCTCCAGGTTTGTTTATCATGCAGACAATTCCGATGCTTTTCTCATTTATTTTAAGCGGTGAAAACAGAATATTATTAATCTTTACATGCTCAGAAGGGAGATTTCCAGCCCATTCAGAATTATCATAATCATTTTCAAAAAGCGCTTCACCTGATTCGATCACAACCCTCTGAAGCCTGTTTCCGGAAAGCCTGCTGGGACCGGAGGGAGCCACCAGACCCTGTCCTGCATCCAGATACACTTCCTGCTCTTCATTCTGATCTTCTGAAAGGAAGGAAATATACCCGGTATCCACACCAATGAGATTTCTGCAGGAAGTAAATATGGATCGGAGGGTTTCTTCAAAGCTCTGATGACGGAGTATGGACTTGTTGCATTCAAGCAGTGCTTTTATTTCGACCTGCCGGCGGCGCGAATCCGCGAGAGAATGTTCAAATGTTTTCCTGGACTTCTCAAACTCGGATTCAGATTTTTCAAGCTCTGAAATCCTCTTGCGCAGTTTCTCGATTTCTGATTTGCCCAAAATGATTACCTCACTATTAACTACATTTTATATCATCTTTTTTAGCTTTAATACGCTTTAACCACCCTCTTGCACCAATCCTGGTGAAAATTTTTCCTGCTTTCAGAGTACTCTTCTTTGATCCGGTTTTATCACCTGATTCCCGGAGCATCTGCCCTTTGTAATAGTGCGTGATTGCCAGTTCGCAGCTGTCATCAATATCTTTGAAAATCACCAGCGCTTTCTCAAATGATTCAGCTGCTCTGTTCCATTCACGTCTTTTTGAATCAAGCCTGCCGGACAGTCGATGAAGCGCAGCTTTCAGGTTTGTACCGACCGGATCCTCGATGGATGAGAGAAGTTCATCTATTCCTTTCTCTATTCCCGCAAGTTCATCTTCTTCCAGATCAAGCAGCAAATCCAGTGACATGATACTGTATTTCATTATCATTCTATGATCTATGGAATCAATCTCAATTGCAATTCCCAAAGATTTCATATAGCATTCCCTGGCAGATTCCAGATTGTTCATCATAAGCAGAGTATCACCTTCACTCAGCAGACACTCCATTTCTCCTCTGCGGTCTCCGGTCATTTCTCTGATGCTCATTGAATCACCGATCAACTCGAGAGATTTCTCATACTCACCAAGAAATCTGTTGATATCACCTATATTTGCGAGGATTGCGGACTCTGTTCCACGGTCGCCGATCTCCCTCGTAATCGCTAGCGAGCGAGTAAGGTACTCAAGTGCTTTATCGTACTCGCAGAAAAACTCATACGCTTTACCTATGTTATTGAGATTGGCTGCCTCTGACTTCCGGCTGCCGATTCTTTCAGCAATCTCAAGTGAGCTCATGAAGTATTTCAGTGCCTTTTTATACTCACAGAATCCCCAGTGTATCAGACCGCAGTTGTTAAGGCATGCTGCTTTCGTTTTCATGTCACCTATTCGTTCCGTTATTTCCAGTGAGCGCTTGAAACAATCCATGGCTCTGTGATAATCACCGAGATTCCAGTTTACGGCGCCAATGTTGTTAAGTGTTAAGGGGCTGAGTGTTTCTCTACCAGTCACCTCATGAATTTTCATTGCTCGTTCATAATAGTTCATGGCATCGTGATATCTGCCCATGTGCCAGCAGGCAAGACCGGAATTGTCAAGGGAATTCGCCACTTTTTCCATGTTATCTATATCTTTTAACAGTTTTTCAGCTTCTTCAGCTATTTCCAGGACTCTGTCATATCTGGCAGTGTCGAGATAAGGTCTGCAGATCTTTAGAAGACCGTCAGCTTCAAGTTCTCTGTCTTTTAATTCACGTGAGCGGCTGATGGCTTCCTCCAGCTCAAGAATCGCCTGTTCGTTCTCACCAAGAATACTCAGTGCCGCCGCTCTGTTCATAAGACATTCAATCTTATCCCTGTTCCAGCCTGTATCTTTTTTTTCAAAACATTCAATAGCCCTGTCATAATACTCCACAGCTTCCCTGTACGCGTATGATTCTCTTGCTTTGTCGCCGGCTGAAACGCTGTACTCTATTGCTCTGTCCGTGTCCCCTCCCAGGTAGAAATGCAGGGACAGATCTTCCACAACCCGCTCCACTTTTTCCCTGTGGGAATCCAATATTTTCCCGGCAATAACCAGGTGAAGCCGCCCGCGCTTAGCGCTGTTTATCCCGCTGTAAACAAATTCCCTTATGATATCCTCGGAAAAGAAAAACCGTTCTCCGCCGTACTCCTTGAGAAGACCCATCTTTTTTGCCTCATCCATCATATCAAAGAGCTGCCCCTCATTCCACTCGGTCATTTCCAGCAGGAAACCGAAATCGAATTCACGGCCTATTACAGCGGCATGCTCTATGAGGCTCCTCGCCTCAGCGGACATCAGGCCAAGCTTCCTGTCAATCACATCTTCGATTGAATGAGGAATTCTGTCTGCAATCTCTTCGCGAAATTCCCAATTATCAGCGTTCCAGTAAAAAGCTCCGCTTTCATGAAGCGACTTCATGAGCTCCTCGATGAAGAACGGATTCCCTCCGGTTTTTCTGAAAATGTAACCGGTCAGCTCCGGCGATGGAATCCTGTCTATTATCATGGAGAGCATCCTGGATACATCAGGCTCATCAAGGGGTTCAAGTGCGATCCGGCTGAACAGGCCTTCGCGGGACATGTTGTTAAGTATGCTCTGAAAACGTTCCCTGCTTGCTTCTTCAACGCGATATATCAGAAGGAACAGTATGGGACTGCTCCGGAACGCCCTGATGATGTAATGGAGAAGTTCAAGCGAACCTTCGTCCGCCCAGTGAATGTTATCAAGAGAGATGATGAGAGGGCCTGAGGAAACCTGCTGCTCAAGAAGCCTTCTCACTCCCTCGAACAGACGGAACTTATCGACCATGAGAACTTCACCGGCGCTCTTCGCAAGATAATCCGACAGCTCGGGAACGATCTTCGCAAGCTCTATTCTGTAAGTCTGCGGTATGTCCTCGAGATCAAGCCCATCGCTCATCCGGACTATCGAACGGATAAGCTCCCGAAACGGAAAGTAGGGAATGGAATGAGTGGTGGCCGAAAGCATGCTGCCGAGAAACCGGAAGGGCTTGAATCGCTCTGAATCAATGATCTCTCTGACAAACCTGGATTTGCCCACGCCGATCTCGCCGCTGATGCAGAATGTTCCTCCCTGAATATCCGAAGAAGACCCTGCAGCACGCATTACTTCGGAAAGCTCGTCATTGCGCCCGACAATCTCCTTCGTGGGAATTATCAGGCTGCGTATGCCGGTCTCGGGAATACCTATTCTGTCCCGGCCATGCCTCTTCGCGCTGTAAAGACGCTGATCAGCAGTATCGAAAAGCTCGACCAACTCTTTCCCATCATCAGGGCAGGACGCTATCCCTATGCTCATCGTAAGACGTATCCTGGAAAACTCCATCTCACGGCATTTTGCGATGAACCGGTTGGAAATCCTCTCCGCCTGTTCGTAACCCGTCCCCGGAAGAACGCATACGAACTCGTCTCCTCCGTATCTGAATACTGAATCGTTACTCCTGAGAAGACCCTCAAGAAAAGAGGAGAACTCCTTAAGAACAGTGTCACCCTTCGAATGGCCGTAAGTATCGTTTACATTCTTGAAATGATCGAGATCAATCAGGAGAATCGATGTGGGGGAAGAATCTTTGTCGATTATTCGGAAGTGCTCGACGGACTTTACCCGCAGAAATCGGCGATTGTAAAGACCGGTAAGATCATCGATGTACTCTCTTCGAACTTCAATCATTTTCGATTC
>DAOWNO010000213.1 GCA_030642525.1 Candidatus Aegiribacteria sp. | reverse complement strand
GGTGTCAAATTCCGCGCCGATGGCTGCAGCGGCTCTATCGAATTCCGCACCTGGATGAGAAAGCGTTCCCTGAAGCATCGAAGAAAGCGCCAGATTGGTTTTACCCGCTTCGAGCGGGTTCTCAATCGCGGTACCTGGAAGCGCTATCATCGAGGAATAAACCATATTGAGCGACGGATCCGGTATCAGGACGACCCGCAGTCCGTTTTCGAGTTCGTGAACGGTTCTACCGCGCCGCTGCTCATCCCACAGCTTTCTATCCGTGAGAACAGGGACTATAGTTTTACTCTCCTCAGGCAGATAGAAAGACCAGTTGGCTTCATGTCCGAGAGATAGATGCGACCGTGCCGCGCTGATTATCTGTTTGCGGTTCAGCGCTCTGATACGTTTTCCGAATTTGTCCTCTTTCTGGAATCCGATTTTGGCGAAATCCTGAGCCAGACTGATTGCTTTCATGAAATACGTTTCTTCGATACGGGCTTTTTCGGCGAGGACTCGATTCTTCGCCGATTCAAGCTCGATATCTGTGGGGCCGGTTGTTTTCAATCGATGGATCTCCTCCATCATTATCGACTGCACCTTCAGAGGATCAGAATCCTTTCCGCAGAGAGCGTTTATCAAAAGGTAACCATCTTCGGCAATACATTCATCATACGCATACAATTGCCAGGCCAGTTTTTCCTCTGTTATCAGTCTTTGATACAACCTTGATGATTTACCATCCGTCAGATAAGAATTTATCACCTGCAGCGCATAATAGTCAGGATCTTTCAATCCGGGAATTCGAGCGCCGTAAGCAGCAACGGACTGATCTATTCTGCCGTGGAGAACCTTGAAGCGAGGCTGCGTCTGCTGAGGTTCGGAAAGGTCGGGTGTTTTGACTTCGTGCACATTCAAACCACCCCAGTTTTCCTCCAGAAGAGGGAAAATCTCCTCTGTTCGGAAATCTCCAACCACGATGTACGCCATATTATTCGGCACATAATAACTTTTATAGTAATTGTATATGCGGTCTCTGGGAACATTTCCGATAAGGTCATGACTGCCCAGAACCGTCCGGCGGAATGGATTCTTCTCGAAAATCAGCTTCAGGAGTCTCTCCATGTTATACCTGATCGGATTATCAAGTGAAATCCGTATCTCTTCCTGAACAACTGAACGTTCGCGGTCAACCTCATCCGCAGGCAGAATGGAGTTCTGTATCTGATCTGTGTGAATTTCAATTCCTTCGAGAACCCTATCAGGAGGAACACCTATCGTATAGCAGGTCCAGCAATGGCTTGTCATCGCATTGAACATTCCGCCGATCGCGGTAACATCTTCAGCAAGCTTGCCGGTGCTTCGTTTATCGGTACCCTTGAAGAGCAGGTGTTCCAGGAAATGCGATAATCCGTCATGATCGTCATCCTCGTTAATCGCTCCGACTTTGGCTACTCCCAGCAATTCGACCCAGGGGTATCGGTGGTTTTCAAGGAATACAAGCTGCATCCCGTTAGCCAGCTTCGCGATAAAAGGTCTTTCCATTTCTATTTCCCTTCAATAGTATTGTCTGAGCCTGTTGCGCAGCAGGACGGCTGTCTCTGTTCCTGCGAAGTTCCGGTTATGATCATTGGATGTAATCACCTTCGTCTGTGTGAAGAATTCTTGTAAGAATGAATGATATTGGATATTCAAGAATAATCCAAATGCGAGGGTCCGGTTGATATGACGGATTACTTGATATGTTTAATATTCATATAGTATTATCCGCCGATTTGATATTATTGCGGGATAAGTTCTTTATACTTTACCGCTGATCTAAAGTTGTTCCCTGTTCTTCGGGGTAGAATGTGAATACAATTTAAAAACAGCTGTCATTCTATTCTTATTAGTACAGTCGTTCCCACCGAAGAATATCATTATGCTCTTCTCACCACGAACGCCTGGGTTATTCCGCCTGGAGCAACGAGATCATTGTAGATATTCCCTGTGAGGAGCCGGACAGCGTTACCCCGGTGATTACTCTTGGTGAGTAGCCTTGGGGGATATGCTGCCTTCCTTCCGGAGAGTACGTTTACATTACCCACTACAACAGTATGGAAGTCTCTATAATCAGGACCTCTGATAACCGGGTTGACCAGCAGCAATTTACATATTACACTATGTGCGTAACGCAAGATGCGTAATACAACATGAAGGGGTACTGATGCCAAATCCTTTCTCATACGGTGGTATCGTTGCCGGAAAGCAGTTCTGCAACAGGGCAAAAGAAATAGATGACCTCGTCCGTGCCGGTCTGAATGGAGAGAAGCTCTTTATTCATGGTGAAAGACGTATTGGAAAGACTTCTCTTTTAAGAAAGGTCATGGTCAAATTCTCTAAGAAAAAAGTGATATCCGTATTGATTAACGTCTTGAAGTGTGTTGATGCTGCTGATTTCGTCAATGAATGCGCCTCAGGATTCGCAGAAGCTGAAGGTTCTACAGGTATCTTGAAAAGGGTGAAAAAACTGTTCGATGGTCTATCCCCCGCTGTTACAATAAGGGACGATGGAAGACCTTCTTTGACAATTGAAAGAAGTGCTGGGAAATTGTCTTCCGATCAACTCGAGAATGTTCTCAAAGCATCATGGAAAATAGCCGATTCAAACAGGGATAAACGACTTCTTGTCATCTTTGACGAATTTCAGCAGGTCAGGCTGCTCGGTGATGACAGGATTGAGCGTCTTATAAGGAGTGTGGTGCAGGAACGAAGCGATATTGCATGGTTCTTCTGTGGAAGCCGAACACATCTCATAAAGCAGATGTTCCTTGATTCAAACAGCCCGCTTTACCGGAGTGCGGGACATTATCCAATTGAAGCTATTTCAGATGAGCACTGGATTCCATTCATATCCGGAAAGTTCAGATCCGCTGGAAAAGATATTTCCAATACAGTTATAAAAAGACTTCTTGATATAACCTCCGGTCATCCTTATTACACTCAACTGCTATGCTCATCCTTGTGGGGCATATGCGAACCTGAAAGCAAAATATCAGATGATATGCTGGAGCAGGCATTGAATATTCTGCTGGAAAGAGAGAACTCAACTTACCACATATTATGGGATTCTCTTCCAGAGCAGTCTAAACGTATGATCAGGGCAATTGCGTTGGAAAATCCCCTGAAATCCCCTTACTCCGGAGAAATCCTCAGGAGTTACGGATTCACATCACCATCGAGTGCCGGGCGAGCTATTGAATATCTTATTTCGCATGATCTTATCACAAAATCCAGGGATGGCGGATATATTATCATTGATCGTTTTCTTGGCATGTGGTGCAGGAAGATATTTGCTTCATAGCAACAGCTGATATCCATCATCTCCTTATAGACCATACTCCTCCCTCCAGTCTTGAACGTACTGCTTTCGAGGCGATTAAAGCACTGTATAATCAGTAAGGGAATTCGCAGTTATACGAACAGGTGATCCGCCAGCTGATCTCAGCTGGTTGCCTTTCGGTCGAATATTATTGGTATCATTAAAATTGCTGAAAAGTTTATCAGAACAGAAGCGCTATTCAGCTTCAACCAATGTAAGCATATAGATCCTTTGACAATACTCGTTGGATTTATCGTATCCCAGAAAACCATGCTCGTCACCGGTGATTTCCCAGCTGTTGAGATCAGCAGGGTTCCCATCGTACTCAACCTCTGCATGGAAGAGGATTTCACCGCTGAAATCATACACACGAAAGATGATTCCCGGGTAACACCCGAGCCTTACCCACAGCCTTTCGCCGCCATCAGTGAACATACCAAGGATTGTTCTTCTGTAGGGATCGAGTTTGACTGTATTGTCTTTTGATGAATCTCCACGCATCATACGGGCAAAGCTGTTCCAGAAATCCATTTCAGCCTGAACGTCTTCTTCGCTTTTCCTTACTCTGTGGAAATTGTCATCCACTATATGAAGGAATGGAGCTCCATCAGGTTCGCAGCCATGAATAACGAATTCATCGATTGATGATTGAGAATAGAAGACCTTTCCTGCCCGGGTCGCGCAGTAAATGATTTCACTCTCCCTGCTCTCGGTGTGATCTATTCCGTTTTCGGGGATGAATTCACTTTCCAAACTGAAATATTCCACCGAAGGATCACCTTCACCTTCCCAGCGTCCGAGAGTCGTGACAATTTCAATCCCATTTTCACCCGGCAACCAAGTCGATGTGATTCCAATAAAACCACCAGTATCGACAGCCATCTGCAACCATGGTTTATCAAATCCAGACCAGGTAAGCTGTCCTTGATACTCGTAGCTGCTGTCATAAAGAGTGATCCCATCCGTATCACCGATGAGAAGTCTTCCATCGGAATAGAACTCCAATCCCGATGGCATTCGAAACTCTCCCGGTCCTTCCC